>NZ_SCTN01000110.1 GCF_004297345.1 Aquabacterium sp.
CGTTGGCGGGCTGGCTGGCGTCGAGGACAGCGGGCAGCACTGCACTTACAGCACCATTCGCACCGTCTTGCGACACCTTCACTTGAGCACCTTCAGCCAGACCGAGTTCGGCCCACAGGGCTTGCGGCAGACTGGCCACAGGCGCCTTGGCATCAGCCGTGGTTTGCAGCGACTCAGCGCGGCGCACCAGGGCATCAGCGGCATAGATCGGCACATCGGCCAGACGCTCCAGACCACCGGTCGACGCGCTCAGGTTGATGGCAGCCGATGTGGCGTTGTTCAGCTTGGCAGGCAGTGCAGCCAGGTCACCCAGTGCACGCGCCTTGACCTCTTCCGACGTCTCGTAGGCGAAGCCTTCCAGACCCAGCATCGTGCCCAGCACGCGCAGCACCTTCCACGCAGGACGGGTGTCGCCCAGAGGCTTGACCACGCCGTGGAAGCTTTGCACGCGGCCTTCGGCATTAACGAAAGTGCCAGAGGTTTCGGAGAACGGGGCGATCGGCAGGATCACGTCAGCGTAATCAGTTGCAGCTGTCTTGAACGACGACAGCGCGATCACCATCTCGGCGCCCTGCACGGCTGCCATGGCAGCGCTTGGGTTGGCGGTGTCGAACTCGGGCTCGACGCCCATCAGCACCACAGCCTTCAGGTTTTTGCCAGCCAACATCTGGCCAGCGTTCAGGCCGCCTTGCTGAGGCTGTGCGCCCACCAGTTGCGCGCCGACCGAGTTGGCCGATTCGCTCAGGAAGCCCACTTTGGCGCCAGTTTGTGCGGCAATCCACTGCGCCAGCGCTTGCAGCGACGAGGCTTGTGGGTGTTGCACTGCAGCGTTGCCCAGCAGGATGGCCTTGTTCTGACCCGACAGCAGCGAAGCCGCAATCGCCTTGGCGGCATCCGTAGCGGTACCGTTGCAAGGGATCTCGACGTTGAGCTGGTTGGCCACGGCCACGGCCACGTCACCCAGGGCTTGCGCCCAGGCGCTCGGGGCCACGGTCACGCGTTGGCTCAATGGGATCAGCCAGTCGTCATTGGCACCACCGATGGCGGCAATCTGTGCACCACGCTTGGCAGCCTGACGCAGACGCGAGGCAAACAGCGGGTGATCCTTGCGCAGGAAGGAACCGACCACCAGCGCGCGGTCCAGCGTGGACAGCTCGGCGATCGGCAGACCCAGCCAGCGTGCGCCGGCACCGGTCGTGAAATCAGCTTGACGCAGACGGGTATCGACGTTGTCGGAACCCAGGCCACGCACCAGTTGGCCCAGCAGGAACAGTTCTTCAACCGTGCTGTGCTCGGTGGCCAGCGCGCCGATGGCGTTGGCACCGTGTTCGGTCTTGATGCCCTTCAAACCATTGGCCACGTATTCCAGGGCCACGGTCCAGTCGACTTCCTTCCACTGACCGCCCTGCTTGATCATGGGCTTGGTCAGGCGGGCGTCGCTGTTGAGCGCTTCGTAGCTGAAGCGGTCGCGGTCGGCGATCCAGCACTCGTTGACGTCTTCGTTTTCGAGCGGCACCACGCGCATCACCTTGCCGTTCTTCACTTGAACGATCAGGTTGGCGCCGGTGGAATCATGGGGCGACACGCTCTTGCGGCGCGACAGTTCCCAGGTACGGGCGCTGTAGCGGAAGGGCTTGCTGGTCAGGGCGCCGACCGGGCAGATGTCGATCATGTTGCCCGACAGTTCGGAGTCCACCGAGCGGCCGACGAAGGTCGCGATCTCGGAGTGCTCACCACGGTGCTGCATGCCCAGCTCCATCACGCCGGCAATCTCTTGCCCGAAGCGGACGCAGCGTGTGCACTGGATGCAGCGGCTCATTTCCTGCATCGAGATCAGCGGGCCGACTTCCTTGTGGAAGACCACGCGCTTTTCTTCCTGATAGCGGGAAGACGAACCGCCGTAACCGACGGACAAGTCCTGCAGTTGGCACTCGCCACCCTGGTCGCAGATCGGGCAATCCAGCGGGTGGTTGATGAGCAGAAACTCCATCACGCTCTGCTGAGCCTTGATGGCCTTCTCGCTCTTGGTGCGAACGATCATGCCTTGCGTGACCGGTGTGGCGCAAGCCGGCATGGGCTTGGGCGCCTTCTCGATGTCCACGAGGCACATGCGGCAGTTCGCCGCGATAGACAACTTCTTGTGATAGCAGAAGTGCGGAATGTAGGTGCCATTTTCTTCAGCAGCACGGATCACCATGCTGCCTTCCTGGCACTGGACTTTGCGTCCGTCGAGTTCGATTTCAATCATCGATTTTCCCGTCAGATGTAGGCCGGGACCATGCAGGTCTTGTGTTCGATGTGGTGCACGAACTCTTCGCGGTAGTGCTTGATGAAAGCACGCACCGGCATCGCAGCAGCATCACCCAGCGCACAGATGGTGCGGCCCTGGATGTTGTCGGCGACCGAGTTCAGCAGGTCGATGTCTTCCGGACGGCCCTTGCCGTTCTCGATGCGGTCCATCATGCGCCACAGCCAGCCCGTGCCTTCGCGGCAAGGCGTGCATTGACCACACGATTCGTGCATGTAGAAGTAGGACAGGCGCAACAGGCTCTTGACCATGCAGCGGGTCTCGTCCATCACGATGACAGCACCCGAGCCCAGCATCGAGCCGGCCTTGGCGATGGAGTCATAGTCCATCGTGCACTCCATCATGATGTGGGCAGGCAGCACCGGCATGGACGAACCACCAGGGATCACCGCCTTGAGCTTGCGGCCACCGCGCACGCCACCGGCCAATTCCAGCAGCTTGGCGAACGGCGTGCCCATGGGGATCTCGTAGTTGCCTGGACGCTCGACGTCACCGGAGATCGAGAACAGCTTGGTGCCGCCGTTATTGGGCTTGCCGGTGTTCAGGAACGCTTCGCCACCGTTGCGGATGATCCAGGGCACCGCAGCAAATGTCTCGGTGTTGTTGATCGTGGTGGGCTTGCCGTACAGACCAAAGCTGGCAGGGAAAGGCGGCTTGAAGCGGGGTTGCCCCTTCTTGCCTTCGATCGATTCCAGCAGCGCGGTTTCTTCGCCGCAGATGTAGGCGCCAAAACCATGGTGCGCGTGCAACTGGAACGTGAAGTCGCTGCCCATGATGTTGTTGCCGAGGTATCCGGCAGCACGGGCTTCTTCCAAGGCGGCCTCGAAGCGTTCGTACACCTCGAAGATTTCACCGTGGATGTAGTTGTAGCCCACCGTGATGCCCATCGCGTAAGCAGCGATGGCCATGCCTTCGATCACAGTATGCGGGTTGAAGCGCAGGATCTCGCGGTCCTTGCACGTGCCCGGTTCGCCTTCGTCGGAGTTGCACACCAGGTACTTCTGACCGGGGAAAGCGCGGGGCATGAAGCTCCACTTCAGACCGGTAGGGAAGCCGGCGCCGCCACGACCGCGCAAGGCAGACGCCTTGACCTCGGCAATGACCTGATCCTGCGTCATGCCAGGACCACCGTCCTTGCCCAGGATCTTGCGCAGGGCTGCGTAGCCGCCACGGGCTTCGTAGTCCTTCAGACCCCAGTTGTTGCCGTCGATGCCGGCGTAGATCTGGGGCTCGATGTGGCGGCCGTGGAAAACGGTTTCCTTGCCGGTCGCCTGGAATTTGGAAAGATCAAGCATCTTGTCCTGGCCTCACTTCGATTCGCTTGCGCTCTGTGCCTTGAGCGTGGACAGCAGATCGTCCAGACGCTCATTGCTCAGGTAGCTGACCATGTGACGGTCGTTGACCAGGGCAACGGGTGCATCGGCGCAAGCGCCCAGGCATTCCGATTGCTGCACGGTGAACACGCCATCTGCCGTGGTGCCGCCCATTTCAACGCCCAGGCGTTGACAGACGTGCTCCAGCGCCTTCTGGCCGTCGCGCAACTGGCAAGGCAGATTGGTGCACACAGCCAGCTTGAACTTGCCCACGGGCTGCTGGTTGTACATGTTGTAGAAGGTGGTGACTTCGTGCACGGCCATGGGGGCCACGCCGATGTAGTCGGCCACTTCCTGCTCGCTCTCTGGCGACACCCAGCCGCGTTCCTGCTGGATGATGGACAGACAGGCCATCACAGCGGAGATGCGCTGGTCAGCCGGGTACTTGGCGAGTTCGCGGTCGAAGCGCGCTTTGGTTTGTTCGCTCAACATGATTTAGGTCGCTCAGCGGTCGCTATCAACGGTCAATCTCACCGAACACGATGTCCATCGTGCCGATGATGGCCACGGCGTCAGCCAGCATGTGACCGCGGGACATTTCGTCCAGCGCAGCCAGGTGCGGGAAGCCAGGGGCACGGATCTTCAGGCGGTAAGGCTTGTTGGCGCCGTCGGAAGCCAGGTAGATGCCGAACTCGCCCTTGGGGTGTTCAACAGCCGCGTAAGCCTCGGATTCGGGCACGTGGAAGCCTTCGGTGAACAGCTTGAAGTGGTGGATCAGCTGTTCCATGGAGGACTTCATCTCGACGCGCGAAGGTGGTGCCACCTTGTGGTTGTCGGTGATGACAGGGCCTGGGTTGGCGCGCAGCCAGTCCACGCACTGCTTGATGATGCGGTTGGACTGACGCAGTTCTTCCACGCGGACCACATAACGGTCGTAGCAGTCGCCGTTAGTGCCAACGGGGATGTCGAAGTCCAGCTTGCTGTAGACATCGTAGGGCTGGTGCTTGCGCAGGTCCCACACGATGCCGGAACCACGCAGCATGGCACCGGTCAGGCCCATCTGCATGGCGCGCTCGGGCGACACCACACCGATGCCCACCGTACGCTGTTTCCAGATGCGGTTGTCGGTCAGCAGGGTTTCGTACTCGTCCACCAGCTTGGGGAAGCGTTGGGTGAAGTCGTCGATGAAGTCCAGCAGCGAGCCTTGACGGTTCTCGTTCATGCGAGCGATCGTCCTGGCGTTCTTGATCTTGCTGACCTTGTACTGCGGCATCGTGTCCGGCAGGTCACGGTAGACGCCGCCCGGACGGAAGTAAGCCGCGTGCATGCGCGCGCCGGACACGGCTTCGTACATGTCGAACAGGTCTTCACGCTCGCGGAAGCAGTAGATCAGGATGTTCATGGCGCCGCAGTCGAAACCGTGACAGCCCAACCACAGCAGGTGGTTCAGCACCCGGGTGATTTCAGAGAACATCACGCGGATGTACTGCGCGCGCTCAGGCACCTCGATGCCCAGCATCTTCTCGATGGCCAGGCAGTAGGCGTGCTCGTTGCACATCATGGACACGTAATCCAGTCGGTCCATATAGGGCAGCGACTGGATGTAGGTCTTGGATTCGGCCAGCTTTTCGGTGGCGCGGTGCAGCAGGCCGATGTGGGGGTCAGCGCGCTGGATGACTTCGCCGTCCAGCTCCAGCACCAGGCGCAGCACGCCGTGCGCGGCCGGGTGTTGCGGACCGAAGTTCAGGGTGTAGTTCTTGATTTCTGCCATGGCTCCAACCTCGACTTAGTGCAGGCCGCCGTAGTTATCTTCACGGATGATGCGCGGCGTGATCTCGCGCGTCTCGACTGTGACGGGCTGGTAGATCACACGCTTTTGCGCTTCGTCGTAACGCATTTCAACGTGGCCTGTGGTCGGGAAATCCTTGCGGAAAGGATGGCCGATGAAGCCGTAGTCGGTCAGGATGCGACGCAGGTCTTCGTGACCGTCGAACACGATGCCGTACAGGTCGAAAGCTTCGCGCTCGAACCAGTTGGCCGAGTTCCAGATGCCGTTGATGGACGCGACGATGGGGAAGTCGTCATCCGGCGCAAACACCTTCAGGCGCAGGCGCCAATTCTTGGTGATCGACAGCAGATGGCTCACGGCGCAGAAACGCGGGCCGTCCGAATAGATGCTGGGCGCACCATCCTTGTAAGCCGAGTAGTCCATGCCGCACAGATCCATCAGTTGCTCGAACTTCAGATCGGCGTGATCACGCAAGGTGCGGGCCACTTCAAGGTAATCGGCAGCCGACACTGTCAGGGTCAGCTCACCCCGGTCCTTGTCCAGGCGCTTGATCTTGTCGCCCAGCACGTTTTGCAGCGCGGCTTCCAGATTGGCGAGTTTTTGGGTCATTCGCGTGGCTCCTGATCAGCTGCGTGCAATGGTGTTTTCACGGCGGATCTTGGCCTGCAATTGCAGGATGCCGTAGAGCAGCGCTTCAGCCGTTGGAGGGCAGCCAGGCACATACACGTCCACCGGCACGATGCGGTCACAACCGCGCACCACCGAGTAGCTGTAGTGGTAGTAGCCACCACCGTTAGCGCACGAACCCATGGACAACACCCAACGGGGCTCAGCCATCTGGTCGTACACCTTGCGCAATGCAGGTGCCATCTTGTTGCACAAGGTGCCGGCCACGATCATCAGATCGGACTGACGAGGGCTGGGGCGGAACAACATGCCGAAACGGTCGATGTCATAGCGCGCCGCACCAGCGTGCATCATTTCAACGGCACAGCAGGCCAGACCGAATGTCATCGGCCACAGCGAACCGGTCTTGGACCAGTTGATCAGCGTGTCGGCCGAGGTGGTGATGAAGCCCTCTTTGAAGACGCCTTCGATACCCATATCAATTACCTCTTGAAGATTCCCGTGCGAAAAAGCTTGGCTGAAGACGAAGGATTACTCCCAGTCCAACGCGCCCTTCTTCCACTCGTAGGCGAAGCCCACAACCAGGATGCCCAGGAACAGCATGATGGCCAGGAAGCCGGTCATGCCCACTTCCTTGAGCGCCACAGCCCAGGGGAACAGGAATGCGATTTCCAGGTCGAACAAGATGAAGAGGATGGCCACCAGGTAATAGCGCACATCGAACTTCATGCGTGCGTCTTCGAAGGCTTCGAAACCGCACTCGTAAGGGGAATTCTTGGCCTCATCAGGGCGACGAGGGCCCAGCAGAAAACCAAGTGCTTGTGGCGCAACGCCAACACCTACGCCAACCAGGATGAAAAGGATGACAGGCAAATATTGCTCAATGTTCATGGCCAAGGGCTTTCAGAACGAACAAGACGCGTGATTGAACCACACAGACAAAACAAAAAGCGCGCCAGGTATGCAATCAATCAGGTTTGAATCTGAACTGACAGCATCCACAGCGCGCCCACCGGAGGACTTCGTACTGCTGAACCCACCCAACGGAAGGCAGCTTTCACATCCTTCATGCTCAGCCTGGAAAAAACAACCGATGCTGATCATGGGATTGGCACAAAGACTCGTTTGAAATCTTATGGTGCCGACGGCGAGACTCGAACTCGCACAGCTTTCGCCACTACCCCCTCAAGATAGCGTGTCTACCAATTTCACCACGTCGGCAAGTGGGGCGTTAACCCCGCTCATTTATTTGCTTCGGATTGCTTGAGGATGGCTCACCGAAGCCTCTTATTCTAAACCGAAAAACTGTCGCGATTTCGTCACTTGTTCGGAATCAACGCAGCGCCGGATGCAGGAACCGCCGCAGCAGACGCCGAAGCCGCTGCACTGGCCGCCTGTTCCAGCACGCTGGATTGCTCCGACGCGCTGGCACGATGGTTGCCAAAATATGCCAGACCCAGCGTGCACGAGAAGAACACCGCAGCGGCCACAGCCGTCGAGCGCGACAGGAAGTTGGCACTGCCGGTTGCGCCAAAGAGGCTGCCCGACGCACCACTACCGAAAGAGGCACCCATGTCAGCACCCTTGCCGTGTTGCACCAGCACCAGACCGATCATGGTCAGGGCCGATACGACCTGGAGCAAAAGCACCACCGTCATCAAAGCTTGTTGCATGAAAGAAAACTCCTAGATCTCTTAATCCAGTCAAAACTTCAGGCTGCGCGAGCAATCGCCGCGAAATCCGAAGCCTTGAGTGATGCGCCACCAATGAGGCCGCCATCGATATCAGCTTGCGAGAACAACTCAGCCGCGTTATCCGGCTTGACGCTGCCGCCGTACAGCAAAGGCACCTTGGCCGCATCAGGTTGAGCCGCCTTGAGTTGAGCACGCAAAAAAGCGTGCACAGCCTGAGCCTGCTCAGGTGAAGCGGTCTTGCCCGTGCCAATGGCCCAGACTGGCTCGTAAGCCAGCACGATCTGGGCGAGTTGCACGCCCAGCGTGTCGATCACAGCCTTCAACTGACGCGCCACCACGGCCTCGGTCTGCCCCGCCTCGCGCTCGGCCAGCGTTTCGCCGACACACACGATGGGGATCAGGCCGTGCGACAGCGCAGCCTTGGCCTTGTCGGCGACAAGCTGGTCGCTCTCAAGATGGTAGCTACGACGCTCCGAGTGCCCCACGATGGCGTACTTCGCACCGAACTCGCGCACCATCGGGCCCGAGACCTCACCCGTGAAAGCGCCTTGCGCCTGCACGGACAGGTCCTGAGGACCGAAGGCGATGGACGAGCCCTTGAGCAGCTCGGCCACATCGGCCAGAAACACCACAGGCGGGCACACTGCCACGTCAGCCTTGGGTGCCGTGGCAGCCAGATCGGCCGCCAGCAGACCCTTGATCAACTCGGCATTGGATGCACGCGAACCGTGCATCTTCCAGTTACCAACAACCAGCTTCTTCATGGCTCAAATCACTGTTGCTGTTGCTGCTGGGCCTGGCCTTCAGCCTCGCCACCTTGAGCACCAAACTCTTGCTCTGCACGAGGCGCACGGTCGCTGCGATCGCCACGGTCACCGCGATCACGACCACCACGGTCGCCGCGGTCACGGCCACCACGGTCACCGCGTGGGCCACGGTCGCCGCGATCACCACGCTCTTCGCGCTCAGGCATACCTTCAGGACGCTCCAGCAAGGCCTTCATGGACAGCTTGATGCGGCCCTTCTCGTCTGTTTCCAGAACCTTGACCTTGACGATCTGGCCTTCCTTCAGATAGTCGCCCACGTTTTCGACACGCTCGTGCGCGATCTGGCTGATGTGCAGCAGACCATCCTTGCCAGGCAGCAGGTTCACCAGGGCACCGAAGTCGAACAGCTTGGTGACGGCACCTTCGTAGGTAGCACCGATTTCGACCTCAGCGGTGATTTCGTTGATGCGCTTGATGGCGAAGTTGGCCTTCTCGGCATCGGTCGAAGCCACAGTGATGACACCGTCTTCAGCGATGTTGATCTGGCAGCCGGTTTCTTCACACAGACCACGGATGGTGGCGCCGCCCTTGCCGATCACGTCACGGATCTTCTCGGGGTTGATCTTCAGGGTGTACAGGCGAGGAGCGAACTCGGAGACTTCCGTGTTGGCCGAGCCCATGGCTTCCACCATCTTGCCCAGGATGTGCAGACGAGCTTCCTTGGCCTGAGCCAGCGCGACCTGCATGATTTCCTTGGTGATGCCCTGGATCTTGATGTCCATCTGCAGGGCCGTGATACCGGAAGTGGTACCGGCCACCTTGAAGTCCATGTCACCCAGGTGATCTTCGTCGCCCAGGATGTCGGTCAGCACAGCGAACTTGTTGCCTTCCTTGATCAGACCCATGGCGATACCAGCCACGTGCGCCTTCATGGGCACGCCGGCGTCCATCATGGCCAGGCAGCCACCGCAGACGGACGCCATCGACGAGGAGCCGTTGGACTCGGTGATTTCAGAGACCACACGCACGGTGTAGGCGAACTCCTCCTTCGGAGGCAGCAGGGGCACCAAGGAACGCTTGGCCAGACGGCCGTGGCCGATTTCGCGGCGCTTGGGCGTACCGACACGGCCCGTTTCGCCCGTGGCGAACGGAGGCATGTTGTAGTGGAACAGGAAGGTGTCGCGGTAGTCGCCGGTCAGCGCGTCAATGCGCTGCGAATCCTGCTCGGTGCCCAGCGTGGCGATGACCAGTGCCTGGGTTTCGCCACGTGTGAACAGTGCCGAGCCGTGAACGCGAGGCAGCACGCCAGTGCGGATTTCGATGGGGCGCACAGTGCGGGTGTCGCGACCGTCAATGCGAGGCTCGCCAGCCAGAATCTGGCTGCGCACGATCTTGGCTTCGATATCGAACAGCAGGCCTTCGACCTTGACACCGTCAAACGCGATGCCTTCAGCCGTCAGAGCGGCCTTGACTTCAGCGTAAGCAGCACGGCAGGCTTGCGTACGAGCTTGCTTGGAGCGGATCTGGTAAGCGGCGCGCAGCTTCTCTTCAGCCAAAGCATTGACCTTGCCGATGAAGTCTTCGTCCTTGGCAGGAGGCTGCCAGTCCCATGCTGGCTTGCCTGCGTCGCGCACCAGTTCATGGATGGCGGCGATGGCGATGTTGCCTTGCTCGTGACCGAACACCACACCACCCAACATCACGTCTTCAGACAACTGGTCGGCTTCGGATTCGACCATCAGCACGGCCGTTTCGGTACCAGCCACGATCAGGTCCATCTTGGACTCGGTCAGTTGCGCAATGCTCGGGTTGAGCACGTATTCGCCGTTGATGTAACCCACGCGGGCCGCACCAATGGGGCCGCTGAACGGAATGCCCGAGATCGACAGCGCAGCGCTGGAAGCGATCATGGCAGCGATGTCCGACGAGACTTCGGGGTTCAAGGACACCACGTGGATGACCAGTTGAACTTCGTTGTAGAAGCCTTCAGGGAACAGGGGGCGGATCGGACGGTCGATCAGACGCGAGGTCAGTGTTTCGTGCTCGGAAGGCTTGGCTTCGCGCTTGAAGAAGCTGCCTGGGATCTTGCCGGCCGCGTATGTCTTCTCGATGTAGTCAACGGTCAGGGGGAAGAAGTCCTGGCCAGCCTTGGCAACCTTGGCGCACACCACAGTGGCCAGCACCACGGTGCCTTCGATGTCGACGAGCACGGCGCCAGAGGCCTGACGGGCGATCTCGCCCGTTTCCATCGTGACGGAGTGGTTGCCCCACTGGAAGGTCTTGGTGACTTTGTTGAACATGGTCATGAAGTGATCTCCGGTTTATGTGTCGGCGCCCAGCCTTGCAGCAAGGCGCCCTTCGGTTATGCCGTCACTCAGTCGCGATGCCATTCCAACGGGCCTGACGAGGACTCAACCCCGTTGGAATGACACAGCGTTCGCTTGTCGAGTGTCTGGCTTTTAAAAAACAAAAAGCCTGTGCTGGAGGAAACCAGACAGGCTTTTCGTTGTCATGCGGTGCTTACTTACGCAGGCCCAGCTTGGCGATCAGTGCAGCGTAGCGGCTGAAGTCCTTGTCCTTCAGGTAGTCCAGCAGCTTGCGACGACGGCTGACCATGCGCAGCAGGCCGCGACGACCGTGGTGGTCCTTCTTGTTGGCCTTGAAGTGAGGGGTCAGTTCGTTGATGCGGGTGGTCAGCAGGGCCACTTGCACTTCAGGAGAACCTGTGTCGTTAGCGGAACGGGCGTTGTCCTTGATGATGGCTGCGGTGTTGATGTCTGCGACGGACATGGTGTTTCCTGTAAAACAGATGCAGGCCGTTGGCGCAAACCGAGCCCAATCAATGAGAACCCAGCGCCTTCGGTTTCTGCGATGAACTTGCGACGCCGGGTGAAACCAACCCAGGTCGTGCGAAATTGCCACCCCATTCAGAGCAGCAAGCCAAAGAGTATAGCAAAAATCTCAGATGGCGGACAGATCCCAGCGAGGCTTGACGTCGAACGTCGGCTCGGTGGTCAAATTGGCCTGACCGGCCTGCAGACGCATGGCGGCCGCCAGGGCGATCATGGCGCCGTTGTCCGTGCACAGATGCAACTCAGGGTAGTGAACGCGGATGCCCCGTTTGGCGCAGGACCTGTCTAGTTGCTCACGCAAGAGCTTGTTGGCCCCCACCCCCCCGGCCACCACCACCCGCTTGAGTCCGGTTGACTTCAAGGCCGCCAGCGATTTTTTGACCAGCACTTCGACAATGGCCGTCTGAGTGGACGCCGCCAGATCGGCCAGCACGGGCGCATTGGCCGGATCGGCAAGTTGGTCGGCTTGATCGAGCCACCCCAGACGCACCAGATGCGTGCGCACCGCCGTTTTCAGTCCTGCAAAAGAAAAATCCAGATTGCCGGAGTGCAGCATGGGCCTGGGCAGATCAAAAGCACCCGGGTTGCCGGATGAGGCCAACCTGGAGAGATGTGGCCCACCCGGATAAGGCAAGCCCATCAGCTTGGCCGATTTATCAAAAGCCTCGCCCGCCGCGTCATCCACCGTTTCGCCAAGCAACTCGTAGCGCCCCACCCCATCTACACGCATCAACTGGGTATGCCCACCGGATACCAGCAGCGCCACAAAGGGGAATTCGGGTGGGTCAGCCGACAGGAACGGCGACAGGAGGTGCCCCTCCAGGTGGTGCACACCCAACAATGGCTTGCTCAAGGCGGCCCCCAACGCACAGGCCACGCCAGCCCCCACCAACAAGGCGCCCGCCAGCCCCGGCCCACGCGTATAGGCCACGACATCGACGTCAGCCATGCACTTGCCCGACTCGCTCAACACCTGGCGCGCCAACGGCACCACCCGGCGAATGTGATCACGGGAAGCCAGTTCGGGCACCACCCCACCATAGGCTTGATGCATGTCGATCTGGCTGTGAAGGGCGTGGGACAACAGTCTGGGCGCACCGGTCTGCGGCAAAGCCACGAGGGCCAGCCCTGTTTCATCACAGGACGACTCGATACCCAGGATCAATCTTTCAGACATCCCTCAAGTGTAGGCGCCCTGCGAGCCGTCATGGCTGCAAGGCGCCACATCAGGAATCAGCGCCTCAGGCTGTGGGAACGCCAAGCCAGAATGGCTGCGCCACCTGCTGATTCTGTGCAATCAAGCCTGCCACAGCGCCTGGCGCCAGCCCGGAAGGCAACGCCCCCCCGCCAAATGAGGAGGCCATGGCCGCAATCAAGGCATCAACTTGCCCATGATCCAGACTGGCACCGCCCGCCGTGATGGTTTCAACCTGTGCGCCAGCGGGCGCAAACCAAGCATCCACAGTGACACCCTGATGCGCATCCAGGGGCAACCCACCCGCATCAAGGACCTGCACCAGCAAGTCATCCCCGTGACGGCTGAAAAACAGCTGGCTGTAGTTGATCCCGCCCTGGAACGCCAGAACATCCGCACCTGGCCCCTCTTCCTGAATGTGCACCTGACCATCTCGCGGCCTGTAGAGATAGGTGTCATCACCCTGTCCACCAACCAGGGTATCGGCCAGATCGGCGCTCTGGTTTTGACCGCCCCACAGCGTGTCATTGCCACTCATGCCGTACAGCGTGTTGGCTTGCCCATTGCCATTGAGCACATTGTTGTCGGACGTCCCGCGCACATTGACGGCTGCATTGCCCAGCAGATCGAAGTTCTCGATCGTGTGCCAGTAGTCCAGAACGACATCGGCCGTCGCGGCGTAGCGGATGGTATCGACACCACCATCAGCGGATTCAATGACGCGATCGGCCATGGAATCGATGGTGTAAATGTCATCACCAAAGCCGCCGACCAGGGTGTCGTTACCCAAGCCGCCGTCAAGTTCGTCAGCCGCATCGCCGCCACGGATGTAGTTGTCCAGATCATTACCCGTGACGCTGGCCTGCCAGGTCACGAACAGCGCCTCCACGTTGGCGGCCATCGTGTACGTGCCCTGGTTGAGGACGATCGTGTCGTAGCCTTCACCAGCCTGCTCCACCACCTGCACGCTGGTGTTGTCCAGCAGATAGGTGTCATCACCTGTGCCACCGATCAGCACATCTGCCGCACCGTAGTCGGCTT
Organism: Aquabacterium sp.; assembly: GCF_004297345.1. Lineage (GTDB taxonomy): Bacteria > Pseudomonadota > Gammaproteobacteria > Burkholderiales > Burkholderiaceae_C > Aquabacterium. The sequence continues at coordinate 13,587 of NZ_SCTN01000110.1, forward strand.
CGTTGTCCATCGCACCGGCCAGGGTGTCATTGCCACCGTAGCCATAGATCTTGTTGGTGCCAGCATTCGTGCCGCGCAGATCATTGGCCGCATCCGTGCCCTTGATGGACCAGTTGCCTGAGCCAGTCAGCGTGAGGTTCTCGACGTTGGCGATCTTGGCCAGATCAACATCGCCCTCCACCCCGTAGAGGACGGTATCTGTGCCGCCATTGACGCCCTCGGTCACCACATCGCTAGTGAGATTGACCACATAGGTGTCATTGCCCGCGCCACCGACCATGGTGTCGATGCCTGCCCCGCCATCCAGGTAATCGTTACCGGCACCGCCACGCAGCAGGTCACGCCCTGTGCCGCCATACAAGACGTCCTCTCCATCACCGCCATCCAGCGTGTCATTGCCGTCATAGCCATACAGGGTGTCATCACCACCGTAGCCATACAGGGTGTTGGCCGATGCATTGCCCCACAGCGCATTGGCTGCGGCAGAGCCATCTGCGCGCAAGGCAGCCCCCGTCAGCACGACGTTTTCGACGTTGGCATAGCTTGCCTTGCGCAGATCCACATTGAACGCGGCCTGCACGGTATCGATGCCCTCGTCAGCCAACTCAACCACGACATCGCCCGTACCGCTCAGAATGTAAAGATCGTTTCCTCGCCCACCCACCAGTTTGTCGCTGCCCAGACCTCCATCCAGCGTGTCGTCACCGTCGTAACCGTAGAGCGTGTCCGCCAAAATGGACTTCGACACCAGCGCGTCATTGCCCGATGTCCCTTTGAGAATGGCCATGTTGAATCCCTCAGTTGGAAGTGGAGATGTCCGGACGCCGGTCTTGCATGAACCTGATCGCATGCGCCCACTTTTCGCATGACGATATCAAGGCGTCAGGCGAACTTTAAGATGCGAAAGGTCACATCTTGAGTAGGACAAGCACTTGCTCCTGACCTGGATTGGGTGATAGCCAACAGGTCTCGACGCGATTTGCCTCGGCTGCGTGAACCAGCAGGCGTATTTGTTGCATGATCCCGCCCATGAGCCTTCAAGCGCAGCAGCTTCGTGTTGTCATCGTCCTGCCCGTCACCGTGTCCATCGAGCCCGATGATGACGAGGTGGCCGAGGTCGAGCGCACGCGCATCCTGCGCATCGCGCTGCTGGAGGCGGGCTACAACGTGGTGGCCACACTGCCGGGCGATCGATTCCTGCCCGACAGGCTGGCCCAGATTCAGCCAGACATGGTGGTGGTCGATGCCGAATCGCAGGGCCGCGACATCCTGGAGCACGTTGTGATGGCCACGCGAGACGAGCGTCGCCCCATCGTCATGTTCACGGACGACGAGGACACCAGTTATCTGCGCAAGGCCATCGCGGCCGGCGTTTCAGCCTACGTCGTGGCGGGCACGCCTGCAGAGCACATCAAGCCCGTGCTGGACGTGGCCATGGCGCGCTTCGAACATGAAGAAAAGCTGCGCAATGAACTGGCCGATGCGCGCAACCAGTTGGAAGAGCGCAAGGTCATCGACCGCGCCAAGGGCCTGCTCATGACCCGCCAGGGCCTGAGTGAACAAGAGGCCTATGCGCGCTTGCGCAAGGCGGCAATGGACAAGGGCATCAAGTTGGCCGAAGTGGCCCAACGCCTGATCGACGCGGCCGACCTGCTGGGCTGAAGCCCGGCCCCAAGCCTGTGCATCCAGGCTGGCACACCATTTGCATTACCTGAGTCAAGCAAAGTCAACGGCGACTTTGCGTGCCTTGAGGCCCAACGATGGGCTTCGAGCTTCCGACAAAGGTGTCATCGAAACGTGAGTCTGTCCTTGTGATGGATACGCGTGACGACGGCACCTTTTTTGTTTTTCAACAGGAAAGCTTTGCACCATGAACTCGCAGGATCTGAAAATGACCCGCCGCTCCATCTTGAAATCCGCAGCCGCCGCCAGTGCCGTCGGGGTTGTGCCTGGTCTCCAATCTGCTGTCTGGGCCGCGGGCTCCGACAAGCCTGAACTGGAAGAGGTCAAGATTGGCTTCATCCCGCTGACCGATTGCGCCTCCATCGTGATGGCCTCGGTATTGGGCTTTGATAAAAAGTACGGTATCAAGATCGTGCCCTCCAAGGAAGCATCCTGGGCGGGCGTGCGAGACAAATTGGTGAACGGCGACCTGCACATGGCGCACGTGCTGTACGGCCTGATCTACGGCGTACAGATGGGTATCGGTGGACCCAAGAAAGACATGGCCGTACTGATGAGCCTGAACAACAACGGCCAGGCCATCACACTGTCCAAGAAGGTGGCAGATGCAGGCGGCGTGGATGGCGCATCGCTGGCCACCTTGATGAACAAGGAAAAGCGCGACTACACCTTTGCGCAGACCTTCCCCACCGGCACACACGCCATGTGGCTGTATTACTGGCTGGCCTCTTACGGCATCAATCCGATGAAGGATGCCAAGGTCATCACCGTGCCACCTCCTCAAATGGTGGCCAATATGCGCGTGGGCAACATGGACGGCTACTGCGTGGGCGAGCCCTGGGGACACCGCGCCATCGTGGACGGCATCGGCATCACGGCCGTCACCACGCAGGACATCTGGCAGGATCACCCCGAAAAGGTGCTGGGCTGCACGGATGAGTTCACCAAGAAGTACCCCAACACCGCACGCGCCGTGATCATGGCCGTGCTGGAAGCCAGCCGGTGGATCGATGCCGGCTTGCAGAACAAGCTGAAGATGGCCGAAACCATCGCCGCCAAGTCCTATGTGAACACAGGCGTCGAAGCCATCAACCAACGGATTCTGGGTCGCTACCAGAACGGCCTGGGCAAGACCTGGGACGACCCCAACCACATGAAGTTCTTCAACGACGGCAAGGTGAACATGCCTTACCTGTCTGATGGCATGTGGTTCCTGACCCAGCACAAGCGCTGGGGTTTGCTGAAAGACCACCCGGACTATCTGGCCATTGCCAAGCAGGTCAACAAGATTGATCTGTACAAGCAGGCAGCCAGCGCCATGGGTGTGACCGTACCGAAGGATGTGATGCGCACCAGCAAGTTGATCGACGGCACTGTATGGGATGGCAAGGATCCCAAGAAGTACGCCGACAGCTTCAAGGTCAAGGCCTGACCCTCTTCACCAAGAGACCAGGCACCAGGTTTGTGCAACCTGCCCGATTCGTAGTCTGAATTTTCGAGTTTCGCCAAAGAAACCAACTGAGTCCCGCTGAGACCGGCCCGATGGGGTGCCCTTGATGCCCCCACTGGCCACTTTTTTGCAGACACACCGAATCGGGCAGGCCCTGCGCTTCGCTCA
>NZ_SCTN01000111.1 GCF_004297345.1 Aquabacterium sp.
CGCGTGATCTTGCGCGTCACGAAGGTCTCGCCACGCACCGGGCTTTCGTGGTTGAACAGCACGCCGTTGCAGGCATACATGCCGTAGGCCTCACGGTAGTTCACCGTGATCCAGTACGCATACATCTTGGCCACCGCATAGGGGCTGCGCGGGTAGAACGGTGTCGTTTCCTTCTGCGGAATCTCCTGCACCAGGCCGTACAACTCTGACGTCGAGGCCTGATAGAACTTCGTCTTCTTCTCCAGACCAAGGATACGGATCGCCTCCAGCAAGCGCAGCGCACCGATGCCATCGGCATTGGCCGTGTACTCAGGCTCCTCGAAACTCACACCCACATGGCTTTGCGCCGCCAGGTTGTAGATCTCGTCTGGCTGCACCTTCTGAACAATGCGCACCAGGCTGGTCGAATCCGTCAGATCACCGTAGTGCAGGATGAAGTTGCGGTTATCAACGTGCGGATCCTGGTACAGGTGATCGATCCGGTCCGTGTTGAACAGGCTCGAGCGACGCTTGATCCCATGGACCTCGTAGCCCTTCTTCAGCAAAAATTCGGCCAGATACGAACCGTCCTGACCGGTCACTCCCGTGATCAACGCAACTTTCTTGGACAAGACCGACACCTTCATCAAGAGCCAAAGAAACGAGCACGTGCAGACTGAGGCACAGCCTGCTCAAGATCCCTCAAAAAGCGATCTTGCAACGCAAAGTCCACCTCCAGGCCACGCGGATCTTCTGCGCTACGCAGGTTCGAAACGCGAACCAACATGCCATCAACAATCAAGCCCTGCAGGCCATACTTCAATTGATGCAACTTACGGTGCCACCCTGGGACGGAAGCCGATTCATCCAGCGTCACCCAATAAGAGATGGGCTGCCTGTACGTGCTCGCACGCGAGTCCAGTCGCACCGCACTGGTACGGTGACGATCCAATTGGACATCCGTGACCCCCAGCCTTGTGACAACCCAACCCTGCGCGGTGTAGCAAAACTCGGGGCGATGGGCCGCCGTGGACTCCGTATTCTGATTTCGACCGTAAGCGATGGATAACATGACCCGCTCACCGCTCTTGCTCACATAGGTCCGGTTCAGCGTCTGGGTATAGAGTGAATCCAGCGTCTGCTGAACTGTGGGATCCACAACCATGCTGGCCGCACCAGGATCCAGCACCCACTCGCCAAACTGCTTGGGCACAAGGGTCTCCAGTGCCATGGGCGGCTTGTCATCGGCCACCATGTGTGTCGGCGTCAACTGACGCGCGAGAAGAGCGGCGACCACCATCAACAGGGCCGCAAACCAGATCAAGCGCGGAACGCGCCAAGAATGAGGTGTCGACATGCGCTCAACGGCCATGGCGTGCCCCCTTGCTTTCGTCGAATTGCGCCGCCAACAGACGATCCACACCGTAGATCAGCACCATGGCAACAGAGAAGAGCAGCACACCTGCAAACTCATGAACAAAGCTCTGACCTACCTCGTCACCCAAGTAATAGGTCACCAACACCAGCGTGATCACCCGCGTCACGTTGGCAATGAATGAAATCGGCACGATGAACACGGCCAGGATGCCGTTACGCCACGCCGACTTGTAGTTCATGATGTTCATGTACAGCAGCCCCAGGGACTCCAGAGTGAACAGGGAGTTAAGCCCGGAACAAGCGTCAGCCACGAGCAACTGATATGGGCCGATCGTCAACGTCACGCCCGTGCGACCGATCGGATAGCCAGCCCAATACAAAAGATTTTCGGCCACATACGACACGGCCTGCTTGAGCGGCAGGGTGATCATCTGCACCAAGGTGCCAGGCAATGGCACCATGAACAGCAGGAAGAAGAAGCTGAACCAGGTCAATCGAAGCCCTCGCCGCCCAACCAGCAAAAGCATGCAGGCCATGAGCATCAGGATGAACGACATGGCGTCCAACTCCAACACACCCTGCGATCGCCCGACCACGTACAACACGCTGGCCAAAACAAGGCACAGCACACCAGGCCCTACGGCAGGTTCAGGCGTCAAGGCGAACAGGGCTTGTCGTTTGCCCCACAGCAGCCACAAGCTGGCAGCCAGGATCAATGGTCCGTGACCTTGCTCATCTGTGGACCACACCATGGCAGCCAGACGCTGAAACGTCGGCACGTACATGGCAAACAGGCCCAGCAACAGGACACACATGGCCCCGAGCGGATACTTGGCAGGAGCAGTATCGACCCCAGGCAGGCTACTTGGAACGGACATAGGAATGGCTAACAAAGACTCGATATGTGGGCAACCGCAAACCACAAGCGGCCTAGATTGTTACCTACCACCCCATGAAAGTTCCCCCCAATTACCCTTGACGTGCAAACAAAGGGAACCCATGTAAGTAGCCGTCTCCAACGAGACGCCTAATTACTCATGGTAGTCGTAAGCCTGGAAGCCAGCGGACTTCACCAGGCTGTCGCGCTTGGCCGCCGTGTAGTCGCTCAGCACCATCTCCTTGACCAGCTCGGCCAGCGAGATCTTGGGCGTCCAGCCCAGCTTCTCCTTGGCCTTGGTCGGATCGCCCAGCAGCGTCTCCACTTCGGTCGGGCGGTAGTAGCGCGGGTCCACCTTCACGATCACGTCGCCCACCTTGCACTTGGCCAGCA
>NZ_SCTN01000112.1 GCF_004297345.1 Aquabacterium sp.
TCAGCGACCTGGGCCGCGTCAAGCACCTCAAGGCCAAGGGCGTGATGATCGGCGTGGGTGGCTGCGTGGCCAGCCAGGAAGGTGCCTCCATCATCGAGCGTGCGCCTTATGTGGACGTGGTTTTCGGCCCGCAAACGCTGCACCGCTTGCCTGCCATGCTGGAAAAGCGCCAGATTTCCAAGCGCCCCCAGGTGGACATCAGCTTCCCCGAAATCGAGAAGTTCGATCACCTGCCGCCACCGCGCAAGGAAGGTGCTTCCGCCTTCGTGTCCATCATGGAAGGCTGCTCCAAGTACTGCAGCTACTGCGTGGTGCCTTACACCCGTGGCGAAGAGGTCTCGCGCCCGTTTGACGACGTGCTGACAGAAGTGGCGGATCTGGTCGACCAGGGCGTCAAGGAAATCACCCTGCTGGGCCAGAACGTGAATGGCTACCGGGGCAAGATGGGCGACACGACCGAAATCGCCGACTTCGCCACCCTGGTCGAGTACATCGCCGAGATGCCCGGCCTGGAGCGCATCCGCTTCACGACCAGCCACCCCAACGAGTTCGGCCAGCGTCTGATCGATGTCTATGGCAAGACCGACAAGCTCGTGAACCACGTGCACCTGCCCGTGCAGCACGGCTCGGACCGCATCCTCATGGCCATGAAGCGCGGCTACACCACGCTCGAATACAAGAGCACGATCCGCAAGCTGCGCGCCGTGCGCCCTGACATCCGTCTGTCCACCGACTTCATCGTCGGCTTCCCCGGCGAAACAGATGAAGACTTCGACAAGCTCATGAAGCTGGCCATGGACATCGAGTTCGATGCCTCATACAGCTTCATCTTCAGCGCCCGCCCCGGCACACCGGCTGCGGCACTGGAAGACACGACGCCACAAGAGGTCAAGCTGCAGCGCCTGCAAACCCTGCAGGCCTATCTGGACGGCAATGTGCGGCGCTTCAGCGAAGAGCTGGTCGGCAAAACGCAGAAGATCCTGGTCGAAGGCCCCAGCCGCAAGGACCCGTCCGAGCTGATGGGCCGCACCGAGTGCAACCGCATCGTCAACTTCGCGGCCGGCCCCACGCAGGCCTTGCGCGACCGCCTGATCGGCCAGTTGATCGAAGTGGACATCACCAAGGCCTTCCCGCACTCGCTGCGGGCTGAATTGAACCTGAAAAGCTGAATCTGAAGGGGTTTCGCCAAGACATGCCGTGACGTATTTGGCGAACCCACCTGAAAGCAAGGGTTTAGGTTCTTTCACTTTTTGACTTTGTGGCCGAAATTCTCAGGACCACTGTCATTTGTGATTGGACAGACATGAAGCTCTTGCGCCTGTGCGCCCATCAGGTCCGCCTCAACGAGCCTCTGCCCTGGAACGTTCGCAACGAGCCAGGGCACCTGCTGCTGGGCAAGGGCTTCTTGCTGACGGACCAATCCCAGATCGACACGCTGATGGAACGCGGCGTGTTTGTGGACCAGGACGAGTACGAGGCCCATCAGCGCGAACTGAAGGCTGCTCAGGCGCGCAAGGATCCGTTTGCCTTGTGGGCCAACATCCTCAAGCGCACCGGCCACCTGCTGCGCAACCACAAAGACAACCCGCAATTTGCGCAAGAGCTCGGTGAGCTATCGACGCAAATTCAGGGCGCCATGAAGGAAGACGTCAACGCAGGCACCTTCGAAATGGTGCATGGCGATCCAACGGGCTACTCGGTCTCACATTCACTGCAGACGGCCTTTGTGGCCTCTCTGGCGGCTGAGCGTTTTGGTTGGACAGAGAACGACCGCACCACGCTGATCCGCGCGGCCCTGACGATGAACATCGCGATGCTGGACATGCAGAACGCGCTGACCCAGCAGGCCACGCCTTTGACACCACAACAGCGCGCCGAGATTGATGCACACCCGCTCAAAGGCCGGCTGATACTGGAGTCATCCAACGTGAGCTGCCAGGACTGGCTGCGCACCGTACAAGACCACCACGTCACCACCGACGGCCGCAGCCTGCCGCAAGACCGCAAGGACTTCAGCCAACTGGCCTGCATGATCCATTACACCGATGTGTACCTGGCCAAGCTCAGCCCACGTGCCAACCGCCCGGCCATCGCCGTGAACGTGGCCGCACGTGAGCTCTTCCTGAAATCTGGCGGCGCCGACAACCCTTACGCATCGGCCATCATCAAGCAGATGGGCATCTTCCCGCCGGGCTCGTTCGTGAAGCTGGCCAATGGCGATACCGCCGTGGTGCTGCGCCCAGGCGAAACAGCCAACACGCCGCAAGTGCACAGCCTCATCAGCTCGGACGGCTGGGTCTTCCCCGACACCAAGCCGCGCGATACCGCCAAGCCCGAGTTCAAAGTGGTGGCCGCCGTGCCGCGAGGCAACGTGATGATGCGGCTCAATCGCCAGAAGCTGTTTGGCTACGCCACCGCCTGAGCCAGCGCTGCACAGAGTTGATCCACGTGCTCGACCGTGTGCGCGGATGACAATGAAATGCGCAGGCGTGCCGTACCTTCAGGCACCGTGGGCGGCCTGATCGCGGGCACCCACACGCCTTGCTGGTCGAGCTTGGCCATCACGGCCAAGGCATCTTCGTTGCTGCCAATGATCAGCGGTTGAATCGCTGTATCGGACGGCATCAGCGTCCAGGGCAAGCCCGCCGCTTTCACACCATCCTGCAAACGCCGCTGCAAGACACGCAGGTGCGCGCGCCGCTCGGGCTCGTCGTGCATGACCTCCAAGGCCGCCCGCAAGGATTCGGCAATCATGGCCGGCGCCGCCGTGGCGAACATATAGGTGCGCGCCTTCTGCATGATCCACTCGACCAGGCTGGGCTCACCGGCCACGAACGCACCGGCAACGCCTGCGGCCTTGCCCAGGGTAGCCATGTAGATCAGGCGATCCAGCCGCCCTTGCCAGGCAGGCGCCACGCCGTTCACACCCGCGATGCCGTGGTACGCCAAGGTGCCCTCGCCTCGCTCGCCCAGCACACCGAAGCCGTGGGCGTCATCGATCATCAGCCAGGCGTCGTAGCGCTCGCACAAGGTCAGCAAAGCCGGTACATCGGCCACATTGCCATCCATGCTGAACACCGCATCCGTCACCACCAGCTTGCGACGTGCCGAGCTGGCTTGCAGTGCGGCTTCGAGTGCCGCCATATCAGCATGTGGCAAGACGTGCGACTCGGCGCGCGACAAGCGGATGCCATCGATCAGACAGGCGTGATTGAGCGCATCGGAAAACACCGCATCGCCCTTACCCACGAGTGCAGGAATCGCCCCCACATTGGCCGCATAGCCAGCGTAGAAGTACAGCGCACGCGGCAGGCCCACCATGGCCGCCAGTTCCTGCTCCAGCGCTTCATGCGCCGGACTGTGCCCGCACACCAGCGGTGAGGCCGTAGCCCCTACGCCATAACGCGCCACGGCCTGGTGGGCTGCGGCCATCAAGGCGGGATGTTGCGAGAGCCCCAAGTAGTCGTTGCTGCCAAAGGACAAGCGAGGCTGCCCATCGATCAGATAGGTCGTGCCACGCAAGGCTTCATCAGCGGGGGCTAGATCGGCAGGCGCCTTCAAGGGCGACACCTGCCGGCGTTTGCGCTGGAGGTGCGCCGCCTGCAGGCGAGCCAACTCCTGTTCGAACAATGCAGTCATGCTGCAAGGTTAACAGGCGCGCCGGCCTTCTCCGCCGAGATGCGCGGCCAGGCGTTTCACCGCCTCGTGAATCTGCTCGACAGACAGCGTCACGAAAGACAGGCGCATTTGCCTTCTGGCCTGCTGTGGCGCTTCCACATAAAACGCCGCCCCCGGCACATAGGCCACGCCACGTTCAACCGCAGCCGGCAAGGAGGCCCCCGCGTCAAAACCTTCCGGGCCCTGTACCCAGAAGAACATGCCGCCCTGAGGCACCTGCCACGCGCAATCGTCGGGCAGGTGGTGGTTCAACGCCTGCGCCATCGCATCCCGCTGGGCCTTGTAGCGCTGGCGCACCGTGGCCACATGCGCATCCAGATCAAAGCCATCGCTCAACAACTGCAGCACCAGGCGCTGATTGAAGCCCGGCGTGTGCAGATCGCTGGCCTGCTTGGCCTGCAGCAAACGCGCGCGCAGATCCAGCGCGCCTGGCGCCTCATCCGGTGGCGTCACCACATAGCCGATGCGCAAGCCTGGCGCCAGCACCTTTGAAAGCGAACCCAGATACACCGTGTGATGCGGCGCGCTGGCTGCAATGGGTGCGGGCGGCGGCTCATCGAACCACAACTCGCCATAGGGGTTGTCTTCAATGAGCGTGACGTGATGGGCATTGAGTTCAGCGGCGATCTCTGCGCGGCGTGGTGCACCAATCGCATGGCCCGTCGGGTTCTGAAAGCTGGGGACCAGGTAGGCTGCACGTATGGCGTCGCTGCCGACCTGGCCACTCGCCCCATAGGCTCCACTCATCCGCGCCAGGTCGAGAGGATCAGGCCCCTGCTCATCGGCACGCCAAGCCTGGAAAGCCGGCTCATAAGGCGAGAAGGCCTGCAACGCCCCCAGATAGGTCGGTTGCTCGACCAGCAGCTTGCAGCCTGGATCCAGCAAGACCTTGCCCAGCAGATCCAGGCCCTGCTGCGAACCGGTGGTCACCAGCACTTGCTCTGGCCGCACCGTCCATTGCGGCAGGCTGACGCGTTGCGCAATCCACTCACGCAAAGGCATCAAGCCTTCGCTGTTGGCGTACTGCATGGCCTGTGCGCCTTGCGTGCGCCATACACGTTCACTGGCATGCGCCAGCGCATCCAGCGGGAAGCTGTCTGGCGAAGGCAAGCCCCCAGCCAGCGAGAGCACGCCAGGCCGCTCGGTGAGCTTGAGGATTTCGCGAATGGCGGAAGAAGTCATGTGCCGCGTGCGTGCGGCCAAGGTCAGGCTCATGCAGGTCTCACTTGAAGGGAAGATGATGTCGATATGGGGCGAGATGTGGCCATGCGCTGCCCCAACAGCACGATCACCAGCACCGATACAGCAAACAACCAGGCGTTCATGGGCACCGCCTCACCCAGCACGCCTGCCGAGATCAACATGGCCAGCAGCGGTTGCAGCAGTTGCAACTGGCTGACGCGCATCGCGTCCTGGGCCAGCGCGGCGTACCAGAGGAAGAAGCCCAGCCAGGTTGAGCACACCGCCACATAAGCCAGGCCCAACCAGGCCGACAACTGAATCTGATCACTGGCCTGCGACAGGCTGTGGATATGGGCCGGCCACCAATACACTGCCAAGGCCGCCGTCACAGGCCAGGCCAGCACCAGCGACCAGGACATGACCTGCGCCGAAGGCATCTGCCGCGCCAGGCGAGCACCCGCCACATAGGCCACGGATGCGCCCATCATGCCCAGCACCAGGGCGCCATCAGCCAGCAGCGTGAGATGAGCCGACGTCGCCTGCTTCGACGACGATGTCCAGGCAAACACGCCCATCACCAGGGCTCCGGCGAGGCTGGCCAACCAGAAGCCCAGACGCGGCCGATGCCCGAGCCACCAGGCCGCCAAAGCGGCGGTACACAAGGGCAGCAAGCCTGTGATCACGGCTGCATGCGAAGCCGGCACGATGCGCACAGCCCACCCCATGCCCAGAGGAAAAGCCATCACTCCGCCCAACACAACGCCCAACAACCAGGGGCGATGCGCCCGCTCAGGCCACGCGGCCCTGACCCACAACAAGTGCGCCATGGCCAGCACACCTGCCAGCGCCGCACGCGCGCTGGCCACGAACAGTGGCGGCCATTGGGGATCGCTCAAGGAGCCATTGGCCAGCCGTGTCATAGGCAAGGTCATCGCGAACAGCATGACCGCCATGAGCCCCAATACCCTGGGCCACCAATGATGTCCTTGAAGTGCAAAAGTGACTTGCTTTGTGTTGTTCATGTGTGGCAATGTAGACACCAACACCAATACAGAACCAATACAGATCAACACATCAGTCAACATACTGTACTGGCCACATCACCGGCACAGCTTGCCCACTGCACCTGCACACCATGGACAGCCCCACCCTGACACGCGACAGCGACCAGACGCTCACCGAACAACTGGTGCACCGCTTCGCCGAGCGCATTCGCCAGCACTGGCTGGCTCCGGGCAGCAAGCTGCCTTCCGTGCGCGAATGCGCCAGAACGCACGATGTCAGCCCGTACACGGTCGTGGCAGCTTATGACCAGCTTCAGGCGCAGGGCCTGATCGAGGCTCGCAGCCAGCGAGGCTACTTTGTGCGGCAAACACCCCGCGCCATCAACGAACCCACACCAGGCGACACCAAGCCGCATCCCTTCCAGCCCAGCACCCCCATCGATGCCACCACGTTGATACGTGGGCTGTTCCATGAGCCCGGTGCACGGCCCATGCCCGGCCTGGGCACCTTGCCACCAGCCTGGCTGGATGTGGGCATGCTGGGCTCGGCCCTGCGGCGAGTCACACAAGGCGACAAGCTCCTGCCCCTGACCCTGCATTACGGCGAGCCGGCCGGCGATGCCCGATTTCGACGCGCCATGAGCATGCGCCTGAGCGAATACCAACTCAAGGTGGACGCCGATCAGATCATCACC
>NZ_SCTN01000113.1 GCF_004297345.1 Aquabacterium sp.
AACACCCCCCGGTACAAGTCCTGATGCCGTCCGGATTTCTCTGGCTCAATATTGTTATATCACATAACAATTTATCTGGAGTCAGATCATGTCCATGTCCTCTGCTTTCCGCTGGGCCCCTGTCGCCCTCTCTTTGCTGACGGCCCTGAGCACCTCGGCCTGCTATGCGGCCACCTCCTACACAGCGAAGACGAAGTACCCCATCGTGCTCGTGCACGGCATGGCCGGCTTCGACTCCATCATGGGCATCGACTACTTCTATCAAGTGCCCGATGAACTGCGCAAGAACGGCGCCACCGTGCTCGTGGCCTCCGTGTCATCGTTCAATGACAATGATGTGCGCGGCGAGCAGTTGCTCAAGCAGATGAAGGACTGGGCTGCGGCCAAGGGCTACACGAAGTTCAACCTGATCGCGCACAGCCAGGGCGGCCCGACTGCGCGCTACGTGCACGGCGTGGCCCCCGGCATGGTGGCCAGCATCACCTCGATCGGCTCCCCGCATGACCTGTCCGCCATGCAGGCCAACAACACCTTGGGTGACTTGCTGACCAATTACGGCAAGGTGGTGGCCGCCATGGGCTCCGTGATCGGCTGGGCCTCGGGCAACAGCAAGCTGCCGCAGGATCCTGCGGCCTTGCAGGCCTGGGCGTCCAACACGGCCGCCTTCAATGCCCGCTTCCCGGCTGGCAAGCCCACCAGCTATTGCGGTGAGGGAGCAGAAAAAGTCGGCGACACCTTCTTCTATTCGATCACCGGCAACCAGCCCGCCACCAACAGCTGGGACATCTCGGACGCCATCCTCAAGCAAGCAGGCGCCAGCACCCCTGGTGTGACCACCGATGGCCTGGTCCCGGTTTGCGCGGCGCACTGGGGCAAGGTCCTGCGCGATGACTACCCCTGGAACCACCTCGATGAAATCAACCATGTGCTCGGCCTGATCGGCAAAGGCTCGCCTGATCCGGTGGCCTTCTATGTGCAGCAGGCCGCACGACTCAAGGCCAAGGGCTTGTAAGCACCTTGCGTCAGCGTTGCACGAACGCAGTCAGCCGGATTGTTTGAGCCAGTCACGAGGCGACATGCCCACACGCTGGCTGAACACCCTCGACAGCGCCGATGGATTGGCATAGCCCAGTTCATCGGCGATCTGCTTGAGCGAGCGCCCTGCTCGCAACTGCGACTGCGCCAGGCTCAAGCGCCACTGCGTGAGGTAGTCCGCAGGGGTGTCGCCCACCTCCTGCTTGAACAAGGCTGCAAAGGCGCTACGCGACATGCCGGCACACTCGGCCATGCTGGCCAGCGACCAGTTCTGCCCAGGCTGCTCCTGCATGGCCACCAGCGCCTTGGCCAGGCGGGGCTCGGCCAGCCCATTGAGCAAGCCAGCACTGACGCCGCCTTCCTGAGGGTGATCCAGCAACCAGCGCAAAAGCTGCAGCAGCAGCACCTCGAACAAGCGGTCTGCCAACAAACGTTGCCCACAGCGCACACGCTCGGACTCACCGAACAGCAAGGCCAGTGTGTGGCTCATCTCCCCCATCTGCGACAAGGGCAGCACCATCAAGGGCGGCAATGACCGGGCCAAGGGGTGCATGGCACCACCATCGAAAGCAAGCGTCGCACAAGTGAAGTCACTGCCTTCTTCAGGCGCATTGTGGAAGTCATGCGCCATCGGCCTTGGGTAGAAGATCAGGGCTGGCTCGCCTACCTCCACCTTGCGCGGCGCGCCGCTGCGGGCCTTGTGCGTCACGGTCATGCTGCCTCGGCGCATCACGTGCAGAAAGCCCAGACCGGGCTCGGCCGCGAAGTGGGTGACACCACACAAGGGCCCGTTGTGGAACAGATGGGCTCGCACACTGAAACGCTCCAGCAGCGATGAGAGGCGATCGACCGCAGTGCTTGACACAGGCTCAGTCATGGACGATATGGTTTATTTCGTGGACTAAATGAATCCCATCATACAGACCAGAGCGAGACACTTTCCCTCAGCACAACGATGTGCCTCACGCCCGCAAGAGCATCAACAGGTATCCAACCAAGGAAAGGCCACACCATGTCCCGTCTCGCACTGCACACCACGTCTCAAGCCCCTGCTGCCAGCCAGCCACTGCTCCAGCAGATCCAGCAAGCCTTTGGCACCGTGCCCAATATGTTCAAGGCCGTGTCGAACTCACCCGCCGCGCTGCAAAGCATGTGGGGATCGTTTGGCGCACTGGGTGGTGGCAGCATCGACGCCCAACTTGGCGAGCAGATCGCCGTGGCCGTGGCAGACCGCAATGCCTGCGAATACTGCCTGGCCGCCCACACGGCCCTTGGCCGCAAAGCAGGCCTGTCCTCACAAGACATGCAGGCAGCACAGCAAGGCGAATCGTCAAATCCGAAAACAGCTGCCGCCCTGCGCTTTGCGCTCAAGCTGGTCAACGATCGCGGCCAGGTGTCAGACCATGACGTGCAATCGCTGCGCGAAGTGGGTTTCAACGACGGCCAGATCGTCGAGATCCTGGCGCACGTGGCGCTCAACTTGTTCACCAACTACGTGAACGTGGCGTTCGCCGTGCCGGTGGACTTCCCCGCCGTGCCCCTGAGCCGCAAGGCATGATCAGGCCCTGAGCGCAACCGCACCCGACGCTGCGGTCAACGCCTCGTCGGGATGCGCCAGACCACGATCAAACCGATGAAGGCCAGGCTCAGGATCAACACCTGCAAGCCAGGTCTTCCGGCCAGACGCCATGCGGACAGACCAACCATGGTCGTCATCATCGCGCTGGCCAGCCATTTCACCTTCAAGGGCAGCGCGTGATGCGCTTCCCAGTCCTTCACCATGGGCCCCAGCCAACGGTTGGACAACAACCAGGCATGCCAGCGTGGCGAGCCTTTGGCAAAGCAGGCCGCCGCCAGCAGCACGAACGGTGTGGTGGGCAAGCCAGGCAGGATGGCACCCAGCACGGCCAAACCCAGCGACACCCAACCCGCCAGGATCAGCGCGTAGCGGATCAGCGGGCGGTGCATCCGGGTGCCGTGGCTTACTTCGCCCAGTTGCCGTCCTTCATGCCCGTGATCTTGTTGAACACGGGCTTGCCTGCGGCGTGGTCCTTGCGATCAGCCACGAAGTAGCCAAAACGCTCGAACTGGAACTTCTGATCCGGCTGGGCCTGTGCCAGAGAGGGCTCGACATAGGCCGTCACGATCTTCTTGCTGTCGGGATTCAGGCTGGCCTTGAAGTCCTTGCCGCCGGCATCGGGATGGGCGTCGGTGAAGAGGCGGTCATACAGCCGCACTTCAGCGGCCACGCCATCTGCCACGCCCACCCAGGTGATCGCAGCCTTGACCTTGACGCTGTCTGCGCCAGGCGTGCCGCTCTTGGTGTCAGGCACCACGGTGGCCAGCACCTCGGTGATCTGGCCGTCGGCATCCTTCACGCAGCCCGTGCACTCGATGACGTAGCCACCCTTGAGGCGCACCTTGTTGCCAGGGAACAGGCGCTTGTAGCCCTTGGGCGGCACTTCTTCGAAGTCCTCGCGCTCGATCCACACTTCCTTGCCGATGGTGAACTGGCGCACGGGCGACTCGGTGCCTTCCGGAGGATGAGGCAGCGCAGGCAGCGCGCATGGCTCCAGATGGCCAGAGCCCATCACTTCGTCCCAATTGGTCAGCACCAGCTTGACGGGATCCAGCACAGCCATGCCGCGATGGGCCTTGTGCTCCAGGTCATCACGCAGGGCGATGTCCAGCGTGCTGTAGTCGATCCAGCTGTCGGCCTTGCTTACGCCAATACGCTCACAGAACAACTGGATGGCTTCGGGCGTGTAGCCACGGCGACGCAGGCCCACGATGGTCGGCATGCGGGGATCGTCCCAACCTTCGACCACGTTCTCATCGACCAGTTGCTTGAGCTTGCGCTTGGACGTGATCACATAGGTCAGGTTCAGGCGCGCGAATTCGTACTGGCGCGGCGTGGGCTGCTTGAGCAGGCCGCCTTCGGCCAGACGGTCTACCAGCCAGTCGTAGAAGGGGCGCTGGTCTTCGAATTCGAGCGTGCAGATCGAGTGGGTGATCTGCTCCAGCGCGTCTTCGATGGGGTGCGCGAAGGTGTACATCGGGTAGATGCACCACTTGTCGCCCGTGTTGTGGTGGGTAGCACGGCGGATGCGGTAGATCGCCGGATCGCGCATGTTGATGTTGGGCGCGGCCATGTCGACCCTGGCACGCAGCACCATGCTGCCGTCCGGGTGCTGGCCGTCGCGCATTTCGCGGAAACGGGTCAGGTTGTCAGCGGGCGAGCGGCTGCGGAAAGGGCTGTCCTTGCCGGGCGTGGAGAAGTCGCCTCGGTTGGCGCGCATCTCTTCAGGCGTCTGCTCGTCTACATAGGCCAGGCCGGCTTCGATCAGGTACTCGGCGGCGCGGTACATGTGGTCGAAGTAGTTGCTGGCGTAGTAGAGATGGCTCTCGGGCTGGCCATTGAAGTTCGAGCTCCAGCCAAAGCCCAGCCACTTGACGGCGTCCAGGATGGAATCGACGTATTCCTGCTCTTCCTTCTCCGGATTGGTGTCGTCAAAGCGCATGTGGCACACGCCACCGTAGTCACGCGCCAGGCCGAAGTTCAGGCAGATGCTCTTGGCATGGCCCACGTGCAGGTAGCCATTGGGCTCAGGCGGGAAACGGGTGCGGATCTTGGCGGGGTCAGGCTGCCCCTGTTCGTGGTGAGCGGCATCACCGGGCGAGCCGGCCCAACGGCGGCTGGCGTAGGTGCCCTGCTCCAGATCGCGGTCAATGATGCCGCGAAGGAAATTGCTGGGTTTCGAGGGGGTATTGTCGTCAATAGGCGCGTTCATGCGTCGATTCTATCGGCCCCCTCGCGTGCGCGACAAAACCGGCCCTTTCCTGCACGTTTTGCCTCATACATGGCGCCGTCTGCCTGCTTGAGCGCCGCCTCAAAACGCTCCGCATCCAATTCAGCCGCGGGCACGAGCGCATACCCCATCGACAAGCCAATGCGACAAACCACCTCGCCCAGTGCGAACGGCTGAGCCACGCAGGCCAACAACTTGTCGCCGACGCGATCGGCATCGTCTTCCCGACGCAAGCCGCTGGTCGCGATCACGAACTCGTCTCCCCCCAGGCGGCAAACCAGATCGCCGTTGCGAGTCGCACCGCGCAAGCGCTCGGACAAGGCCACCAGGAGCTTGTCGCCCACGTCGTGGCCATGCGTGTCATTCACGGGCTTGAACCCATCCAGATCGATCACGAAAATGGCCGCGATCGCGCCGGGCTGCTCCCGCTGACGCAGCGTCTGCAGCCCTTCGACCATGCCCCGGCGGTTGAACAAGCCGGTCAGCGGATCTGTCCGGGATGCCGTCAGCAAACGATCACGTTCAAGCTCCGCCGCCTGCGCGGCGAGACGCAACTCGTGCGAACGGATGTTGAGCACGATGGTCCAGGCGATCAAGTCCAGGGTGGCGCCAACCTGCATCGCGTGGTCTATCCAGAAACTCCAAGGCGCCCAACCGCGATGCAGCGCCATGCCAACGAACAGCGCGCCAGCATGGATGAACCACCCGACCAGCGTCCACAAGGCCAGACGCTCGCCCCTCCAAACCCGATGAACGAGCAGAGGCAGCAGCATGAGGATGGGCCAGGGCTCGATCAGCGTGAGCACGATCGTGGTCTGGCTTTCATCGACCACCCCCAGCAGGAGCAGGATCACCATCACAGCCAGCATGGCCGACAGGATGCGCAGCAAATAACTGCGACGTGGCGCCTGTCGGTGCACTGCCAGCGCCCGGTCGTTGAACATCATGGCGCCAATGGCCATCACCAGCATGGCCAGCAGCGTGGCATGCACGTTCCAGTCGGGCGCATTGGGCCACATGTGCTGCAAGGCCAGCCCGAAATAGCTCATGGAAAACAGGGTGGCGCCCAGCACGAACAAGCCGAACCAGACGTACATGCCGTCGCGCAAGGCCAGTGCCGCCACCACGGCATACGCCAGCAAGCACAAGCCCAGGCCGAACAACGCACCTTGCCAGAATTGAAGTGCACTCTCGCCTTGCACGACGGCCTGGGGCGTCTGCAAACGAATGGGCAACAAGACGGCGATGTCGGCTTGTTTGCGCACCTTCAGCAGCAGGTCCACGTCCTGCCCGGGCGGCAAGTTCAGTTCGGCTGCCTGGATGCGCGTCGGAATCTGACGGCTTTCAAACGGCAAAAAGCGCCCCATGGGCACCTGCTGGACGATGTGCCCTGCCACCGACACGTACAGGGTTAGCTCCTCCAGCGGCTGGAAGTCCAGCGTGAACCACCTTCGAGCTGAATCCGGCCCTTGGGCTGTCCGGATCGGCACTCGCAACCAGATGGTTTCCGATCGCGGTCCCAGATTGGCATAGGGCCCATCAGGATGCCGAAAACGTTGCAGCGGCAAAGCATCCACACCCGCCCGGTGATCGGGGTCCAGCCAGATTTGTGCACACGGCCACAGATCGACCACGGGCGCTGCATTGTCCAGCAGCAACCTGGTACAGGTGACTTCTGCCGCCATCGCCCCCCTCAGGGCAACGCTACACAGCAGCCACAGGGCCAGCGTCCACGCCATGCTGCGCCCCCAACTTGGGATGCCTCGGTAACCGATGTGTGCCTCCAGTTATCAACCAGAACGAGAGTACGCCTGGGGCCCACAGGATATCCCCAAGGCGAAGCGCCGAACATGCGATGAGCGGGCCTTCAGTCCGCCTTGTTACACCCGAAGAGCTGAACGGACCGTCAAACAAACCGGATCTCGTCAAACGGATTTCAAACAAACGTTCGATGTTACGCAGAGGAGAAATATCACCGTTTCAAACACCCCTTATTCAAGGGGTTGAGGCAAAACGCAAGGGTTGCCCCTCTCGGGCGGGGTCGTGGGCAAACGAAAGAATCAAGCCCATAGACAACGTCAAACGCCACCCGAAGGTCGTCAACATGCTCACAACCCGCTATCAGAAGGTCAACACGCTGAGTGTCGTGGACATCGCCCGCATGCACGAACTGTTCGAGGCCAACTACGCTTACAGCCCCTTGTCGACCTTCATCAGCGACCTGGAGAAGAAGGACGGCGCCTTCATCGTGCGCCACAAGGCCACGCAAGAGATCGTGGGCTTCTCGACCCTGGGCATCTACACATTCAAGCTTGGCGGCAAGCAGGCCAAGGGCCTGTTCAGCGGCGACACCATCATCGACCGCAACTACTGGGGTTCGCGCTCGCTGCAAAAGGCCTTTGCTTTCAAGCTGTTCTGGGAGGCACTCAAGTCCCCCCTGACGCCACAGTACTGGACGCTGATCTCCAAGGGCTACAAGACCTATCTGCTACTGGCACGCAACTTCCCCGATTTCTATCCCAAGCGCGGCGGCACGGCATCACCCGATCTGCAAGAACTGGTGACCGAGTACTGCGAAGCCATGTTCCCCGGCAAGCTCGACCACGACAAGATGCTGCTGGACTTTGGTGAAGGCGCCAATTGCCTGAAGGAGCACGTGGCCGCCATCACCGATGACATGCGTGCCGACCCCGACATCGCCTTCTTCGAACAGCGCAACCCGACGTGGCAACGCGGCACCGAGCTGCCTTGCATCGCCCGCGCCGATCTCAAGACCTTCCTGTCCTACATCTGGCCCTTCATTGCGAAGACCATGCGCGGCAAGCCATCGGGCGCGGCTCGAACGGAGCGGCAAACCCGCGCAGTGTGATCTGCACGGCCCAGCTACCCGCAGGCGGCACTCAACGCTGAAGGGTGGGAGATGAAACGTCGCCCGGGAGGGCAACGCCCTCTCTCGCCCGCTCGGCGTAGCGATTGAAGCGCCAGGAGGTGGCGTCCAGCGTGATGCGGCGCCAGGTGGCGCGTTTTTCGAAGGGGCTCATCTCGGGCCAGAGTTGCACTTCATCGAATGTGCGCCCGCATCCCTTGCAGATGTCGTCGCCCTGGCTGGTCGAGCAGATCGCGATGCAGGGCGTATCCGGCGTGGTCTCGTACCAGGCCAGCCACGCCGCACGCGCGGCCTTGGGCATGGAAACGTCATCGCACACCGTTTCACGGTAATAGACCATGAGCGCATACACCTCGGCCAGCGACTTGACCTCGTCGCACAGGCTGATGCCATCTGGCGAGGGACGCTGATCGCGCC
>NZ_SCTN01000114.1 GCF_004297345.1 Aquabacterium sp.
CGCAAGGCGTGCAAGGCGTGCAGTTCATCTGCGCCAACACGGACTCGCAAGCTCTGCTGCGTTCGAGCGCCGAGATGCAACTGCAACTGGGCAACTCCGGCCTGGGCGCTGGTGCCAAGCCTGAAGCCGGCAAGGCCGCTGCTGAAGAAGCCACCGACCAGATCCGTGCTGCGCTGGATGGCGCCCACATGGTCTTCATCACGGCGGGCATGGGCGGCGGTACCGGCACCGGTGCTGCTCCTGTGATCGCACGTGTGGCCAAGGACATGGGCATCCTGACCGTGGGCGTGGTGACCAAGCCTTTCGAATTCGAAGGCAACCGTCGCATGAAGCAGGC
The DNA here is from genome assembly GCF_004297345.1 of Aquabacterium sp. Classification (GTDB taxonomy): domain Bacteria; phylum Pseudomonadota; class Gammaproteobacteria; order Burkholderiales; family Burkholderiaceae_C; genus Aquabacterium. Next base: position 338 of record NZ_SCTN01000114.1, read on the forward strand.
TGACACCGGCCTGAACGAACTCGAAGCCAATGTCGACTCGCTGATCGTTGTGCTCAACGAGAAGCTGCTGGAAGTGCTGGGTGACGATGTCACGCAGGAAGAAGCTTTCGGCAAGGCCAACGACGTGCTGAAGAACGCCGTCGGCGGCATCTCCGACATCATCCACATCCCCGGCCTGGTGAACGTCGACTTCGAAGACGTCAAGACCGTGATGAGCGAGCCTGGCAAGGCCATGATGGGTACCGCAACTGCCGGCGGCCCTGACCGCGCCACCAAGGCTGCTGAAGCGGCCGTGGCCTGCCCGCTGCTGGAAGGCATCGACCTGTCCGGCGCACGTGGCGTGCTGGTGCTGATCGCTGCAGGCAAGTCGACTTTCAAACTGAGCGAATCGCGCAACGCGATGAACACCATCCGTCGTTACGCTGCCGAAGACGCGCACGTGATCTACGGTACCGCCTATGACGAAAGCCTGGGCGACCAACTGCGCGTGACCGTGATCGCCACCGGCCTGTGCGGCTCCAAGCGCCAGCAAGCCCCGATGACCGTGGTCCACAGCGCACCGCAGACGCAAGTCTTCCAGCGCACCGGTACCGACAACATCCCCGTGCTGACGCAGCCTATCGGCCACGCAGGCCACGCTCAAGGTCTGGCTGGTGGTCTGGCCGGCATGGGCCATGCCAGCGCTGGTGCCAGCGATTTCAGCGGCCTGAACACACCCAGCGTGTGGCGCAGCGGCCGTACCCAAGCTGCAGCCAAGGTGGATGCCCTGGCCAGCAACGGTATGGATGAAATCGAGATTCCCGCGTTCCTGCGCAAGCAGGCTGACTGATCGTCAGAAGCTGGCCTGATCAGCCAGCGCGTACCGTTGCCAATTTTTTATCCCCTCGCGCCTGATGGTGCGAGGGGCTTTTGGCTTGATCGGCTTCGCCGGCAACGCAGCAAAACCAATAAAACAATCAGGTAGAAGGATCAGGCGCGCTTGGCCACAGGGTGGGCGCGCTGCATCAGTTCGTAGCCCTTGTCGCCCAGGGCATACAGGTCGTCTTCGACCTTGTCCACATCGAAGCCTTCGCGCTTGAGTTCCACCTTGCGGTGTTTGAACGTCGCGGTGACTTCATGTTCCTCCCGCACGCGGATGAACAGCGGCACGGCATATTTGGGCAAGGCCTTGTGCAAGGCTGCTGCCAGCGCTACGCCATCGATGTGGCCCTTGCTGTCATCCCAGCGAATGGCGGCCATGCCGGCGCGGCCATCGGCCCCGGGCACTTCCACGCCATAGACCACGGCTTCTTCAATGCCGTCGATCGTGCCCAGCGCGGCTTCGACTTCCGTGGTGGCCACGTTCTCGCCCTTCCAGCGGAAGGTATCGCCCACGCGGTCCACAAAGCCAATGTGGCCGAAGCCCATGTCGCGGATCAGGTCGCCGGTGTTGAACCAGGCATCGCCCTTCTTGAACACATTGCGGAAGACCTTGGCTTCGGTGGCCTTGCTGTCGGTGTAGCCGTCCAGCGGGGCTTTGTCGGTGATCTCGGTCAGCAGCAGGCCGCTCTCGCCCTTGGCCACTTTGCGCATGGTGCCCGCATTCTTGCCGTCGGCCTGGCGAATGGGCGTTTCGTTTTCCACATCGAACGCCACGATGGCATAGGGCAGGGGGCAGTAGCCGGCCGTGCCCTTGAAGTTGAAGGCGTTGACGAAAGCCAGGTTGCACTCGCTGGCCGTGTAAAACTCGGCGATGTGCGGGATGTTGAAGCGTGTCTGGAAGGTTTCCCAGATGTCGGGGCGCAGGCCATTGCCGATGATGGTGCGCACGCCGTGCTGCTGGTCCGTGGCCTTGGCAGGCTGGTTGAGCAGGTAGCGGCACAGCTCGCCGATGTAGCAGAACGCCGTGGCCTTGTTGGCGCGGATCTCGTCCCAGAAGCGTGTGGCGCTGAACTTGCGGCCCAAGGCCATGCAGGCGCCGGCGCCGATCACCGAGCTCCACGACACCGTCAAGGCGTTGTTGTGGTACATGGGCAGCGGGCAGTACAGCACGTCATCCGACTTGAGTCGCATGCCGAGTTGGCCCAGGCCGGCCATGCAGCGGTGCCAGCGGTAGTGCGTCATCACCGAGGCCTTGGGCATGCCCGTTGTGCCAGAGGTAAAGATGTGGAAGCAGG
>NZ_SCTN01000115.1 GCF_004297345.1 Aquabacterium sp.
GTGATCCGATCGGCCTGACCTTCGCTATCCTGGGCCCCATCATCCTGCTGGTCACGGCCGCCTGGAGCATTTCCTTCGACATCGAGCACGTGGCCTTCTCGGTGCTGGACCATGACCAGAGCTACGACAGCCGCCAGTTGATCGAGCACTTTGCTGGTTCGCGCTACTTCGAGCAAAAAGAACCCCTGCGCGACATGGCCGATGTCAACCGGGTCCTGCAAGCGCACGACGCTGCCTTGGTGGTGGAAATCCCACCGCATTACGGGCAAGACCTGATCGGCGGGCGCCATCCGGAAGTGGCCTTCTACATCGATGGCGCCAGCCCCTTCACTGCCGAGAACATCCGCGGCTATGCCACCGGCATCGTGCTGGAGCACGCCATGCGCTTTGCCAAAGAACAACCGGGATTGGTTCCGCCCACCCTGCCAGCCAGCATGGAGCCGCGCTTTTCCTACAACCAGGAGTTCCGCAGCATCTATGCCTCCACACCCGGCTTGCTGATGCTGTGCCTGATCATCATTCCGGCCATGCTCACGGCCCTGGGCGTGGTGCGCGAAAAAGAGATGGGCTCCATCATCAACCTGTATGCCTCGCCAGCGAGCGTGGGCCAGTTCCTGCTGGGCAAGCAACTGCCCTACATCGCGCTGGCCATGGCGAGCTTCCTCACCCTCGTCTTTCTCACCATCGTGCTGCTGCAGGTGCCGCTGAAAGGCAGCTTCTTTGCATTGACGCTTGGCGCCCTGACCTTCGTGTTCGCCACCACGGCACTGGGCCTGTTGATCTCGGCCTTCCTGCAATCGCAGGTGGCAGCCTCGTTTGCCTCCGCCATCATCTGCCTGATTCCTTCTGTGAACTTCTCAGGCTTGCTCTACCCGGTATCAACCTTGACCGGCTCGGCTTTGTGGGTCGGCAAAGGCTTCCCCGCATCGTGGTTCCAGTTGATCAGCCTGGGCACCTTCACCAAGGGCCTGAGCTTTGACAGCTTCCTGCCCATGTACGCGGCGCTGACCGGTTTCGGGCTGCTCTATCTGGGGCTGGCGCGCGTGCTGGTCAAGAAGCAGGAAGGTTGAACATCATGCGCCAATGGATCTTCAACGTCTCGCGCCTGGCCATGAAGGAGCTGCGCAGCCTGTTTGGTGATGTGCCACTGATGGCGCTGATCATCTTCGCATTCACAGTGGCCATCTACTCCACGGCCAAGGGCGTCAAGGCCGAGGTGGCCAATGCCTCGGTGGGCATCATCGACAGCGACAACTCCGCCTTGTCGCGCCGCCTGCGCGACGCCATCCGCCCGCCTTACTTCAAGCCCCCACGCGACATCACCCATCAGGAGGCCAGTCTGGCGCTGGACCGCAGCGATGTCATCTTCGTGATCGACATCCCGCCGCGCTTCGAAGCCGATGTGCTAGCGCGCCGGGCCCCCGCCATCCAGGTCACGGTCGATGCCACGGCCATGACGCAGGCCGGGCTGGGCGTGGTCTACCTCAACCAGATCTTCCTCAAGGAGTTGCTGGACTTCTTCCACCAGCAAGGCATTGAATCGATGTTGCCCGCGCCGCCCGTGATGCACGTGCTGTTCAACCCGAACAACCAGTCGCACTGGTTCACCTCGGTCATGCAGATCGTAACCAACGTGACCGTGCTGGCCATCATCCTGGTGGGCGCGGCCGTGATCCGCGAGCGCGAGCACGGCACGATCGAGCACTTGCTGGTCATGCCCGTTCGCCCCAGCGAAATTGCCATGGCCAAGATCCTGGCCAACGGCGGTGTGATCCTGCTGGCCGTCAGCCTGTCGCTGTGGCTGGTGGTGCATGAGTGGCTGCACGTACCGTTGCTGGGCTCGGTGCCGCTGTTCCTGGCCGGCACAGCGCTCTACCTGTTTGCGGTCACGGCCTTGGGTATCCTGCTGGCCACGCTGGCCTCGTCCATGCCGCAGTTCGGGCTGCTGGCCGCACCGGTCTATGTGGTGCTTTACCTGCTGTCTGGCGCCGCCACGCCAGTGGAAAGCATGCCTCAGCTGATTCAGCGTATCGTTCAGATCTCGCCCACCACCCAATTCGTGAAGATGACCCAGGCCGTGCTGTACCGAGGCGCGGGCATCGACATCGTCTGGCCCCAGCTGCTGGCTGTGGCCGCTTGCGGGGCCCTGTTTCTTTTCATCGCCCTGACAAGATTCCGCTCGATGCTGGCCAAGCAAGGCTGACTTCGGCACACACAAGGTGAATCCCATGAGCAACGACATCCAGGTGCAGTCCCCCACACCCACATCTCCAGCCGACCAATGGCAGGAACTGGTCCACAAGATCGACCGCCATGTGCAGGGCGAGCTGGGCCAGTTGACGGGGGGCATGTCGCACATCCACGGCATGCTGGTCTACCTGGACTGGCTATCGCACCTGATGGTCTCACCGGGCAAGCAACTCGATGTGGTCAAAGGCACGCTGGAAGACGCGCAACAAGCTGCGGCCAACCTGATGCAGGCCAACCCTTCGGCCACCTGCTGCACCGACCCGCGCTTCAGCACCCCAGCCTGGCAGCACTGGCCTTACAACCTGTATGCCCAGACCTTCCAGGTGATGGAACGCGCGTGGGACCGCGCCACCCGCGACGTGCCCGGCGTCAGCCACAAGCACGAAAACGTGGCGACCTTTGCTGCACGCCAGTGGATGGACGTGTTCTCGCCCTCCAACGTGCCCTGGATGAACCCGGATGTGGTCAATGCCACGCAGGACGAGCACGGCCTGAACCTGTTCCGTGGCGCCCTGAACTGGGTGGATGACCTGCACCGCATCGCGCACAAACTGCCTCCCGCCGGCGTGGATCAGTTCACTCCTGGCGAGAACGTGGCCATCACGCCTGGCAAGGTCGTGTTCCGCAACCACCTGATCGAATTGATCCAATACAGCCCGACCACGGAGAAGGTTCACGCCGAGCCCATCCTGATCGTGCCGGCCTGGATCATGAAGTACTACATCCTGGATCTCTCACCGCAGAACTCGCTGGTCAAGTTCCTGGTCGACCAAGGTCACACGGTGTTCATGATCTCGTGGCGTAACCCGACCTCGGCCGACCGCGATCTCGGCATGGAGAACTACCGCGTTGACGGGATCATGGCCGCGATCGACACCATCAGCGCCATCGTGCCCGAGCGCAAGATCCACAGCGTAGGCTACTGTCTTGGCGGCACCATGCTGGAGATCGCCGCTGCCACCATGGGCCGCGATGGCGACGAGCGCCTGGGCACCATCACCCTGTTTGCCGCACAAGGCGACTTCACCGAAGCCGGCGAGTTGCTGCTGTTCATCAACCACAGCCAGGTCAACCTGCTGGAGGCCATGATGGCCGAGCAAGGCGTGCTGCAGGGCTCGCAAATGGCAGGCGCCTTCAAGCTGCTGCATACCAGCGATCTGATCTGGTCGCGCGCCTTGAAGGACTACATGCTGGGCCAACGCGACAAGCCCAATGACCTGATGGCCTGGAACGCCGACACCACGCGCATGCCTGCCCGCATGCACTCGGAATACCTCAACAAGCTCTTCCTACACAACGACCTGGCCACCGGTCGCTATGAAGTCAACGGCGCGCCGATATGGTTCACCGACATCCGCATCCCCTGCTTTGCCGTGGGCACCATCAGCGACCACGTGGCGCCCTGGAAGTCCGTCTACAAACTGCATCTGCTGCCGCTGGACATCACCTTCGTGCTCACCAGCGGCGGCCACAACGCCGGCATCGTGAGCGAGCCAGGCCACTCCAAGCGCCACTTCCAGATTCGCCATCGTGCCGCAGACGAACGCTACATCGCCCCCGAACGCTGGCAAGCCGAAGCCCCGCATCAGGAAGGATCCTGGTGGCCCGCCTGGGAAAACTGGCTGGTGGCGCACTCCAGCGGCCTGACCGCACTGCCTCGCATGGGCCTGCCCGGCCAGAAGAAGAAGCTGCCCGACGCCCCTGGCGACTACGTGCACGAGCAATAAGCACAACAAAATCAAGCACCCTAAAACCAAGAGGAACCCGTGAATACTGCTGCCCCTGTGATGCTGGAAAACCGCTGCTACGACGAACTTCAAGTGGGTGACAGCGCCTCCCTCACCCGCGAACTGAGCAAGGCCGACATTGAATTGTTCGCCATCCTCAGTGGCGACGTGAACCCTGCCCACCTTGATGAGGCATACGCCCGTGACACGCCCTTTCACAAGGTCATCGCACATGGCATGTGGGGCGGCACGTTGATCTCGACCGTGCTGGGCACCAAGCTGCCAGGCCCGGGCACGATCTATGTCGGCCAGCAACTGCGCTTCGTGCGTCCCGTGAACGTGGGCGACATCATCACGGTCAAGGTCACCGTCAAGGAAAAGCGCGACAAGAACATGGTGCTGCTGGACTGTCTGTGCAGCAACCAGTTGGGCAAGCCCGTGATCACCGGTGAGGCCGAGGTCATGGCGCCCACGCAGAAGGTCAAGCGCGAAGCGCGCCCGCTGCCTGATCTGCAACTGAACCGCCATGAGCGCTTCGCTCAACTCATGGGTCTGACGAAGGCCCATGACGCGATCCGCTGTGCCGTGGTCTTCCCTGACGCCGCCCACAATCTGCTGGCCATGCTCGACGCGGTCAAAGCCGGCCTCATCAAGCCCATCATCATCGGCCCAAGAGCCCACATCGAATCGATTGCCGCCGAACTGGGCGTGGACCTGAGCGGATGCGAATGGGATGAGGCCCCCACGCCCATGCGTGCCGCCCTGCAAGCCGTGGCACTGGCCCGATCTGGTGGCGTGGACGCCATCATGCAAGGCCACATCGGCCGCGAAACCT
>NZ_SCTN01000116.1 GCF_004297345.1 Aquabacterium sp.
TGGTCACGGATTTGATGATCACGGGTTGCACGGGTACATCGCCATAAGGGCCTTTTTGCCCGGTTTCAACCTTGCGGATTTTGTCGACGACGTCCATTCCCGAGATGACCTTGCCAAATACAGCGTAGCCATTGCCATCGGGCGAGCGAGCGGCATCGAGGAATGTATTGTCCTTCACGTTGATGAAGAACTGCGCGGTGGCCGAGTCAGGCACGTTGGTGCGGGCCATGGCCACGGTGCCACGAGCGTTGCTCAGGCCATTGCGGCTTTCCAGGGGGATGGGGGCGCGAGTGGGTTTCTCTTTCAGGTCCGGTGTCATGCCGCCGCCCTGAATCATGAAACCATCGATGACGCGATGGAACACTGTGCCGTTGTAATGTCCGGCCTTGATGTATTGCACGAAATTATCAACAGTCTTGGGGGCCTTGGCGGGGTCAAGTTGAACAACGACATCGCCCAGACTGGTGGCGATTTTGACGTTCTGTGCCAGTGCCAGTTGTGCGCTGGCCAAGGTCAAGCCGGCGGCCAGCCACTTCAAGCTGCTGCCCCATGTGGTGCGCGTGTGATGCAAGGTCATCCAATCACTCCTTCGAAGAAGATTTTCCAGAGGCCACCCTCTTTGCCCCAATATTGACGTTTGACTGCGCCGGTACGTTGACCATCGGAGACTTCACCGAAGGTCACGACCAGGATGTCGCTCTTGTCTTTCCAACCCAGGATGGCCACATCCTTGAGTTGAAGGGCTCGGCCACGTTGTTGTGTGACCTCTTTTTCAAGAGTTTGCCGCCACTGGTTGACATCGCGTGAACCGTTGGCGAACTGTGGCGAGTAAAAGGACATCAGGCGATTGAGGTCGCCGCTGGCTCTGGCTACACGCCAACCTTCGATCAGGTTGTGCAGGCTGCGTCGTTGCAATTCAGCTTTTGTCGGTGTGACCCACTGGAGCGATTTGGCAATCACGACCGGTGTAGAGCGAGGTTGTACCCGGTCCAGAATGGTCTGCAACTCGGGATTAGCCAAGACCACGCAGCCATCGGTGCTGTTGGGGCTGCGGGCATAGCTGTCACTGGGTACGCCATGCAACCAGATGCCGCCACCGGTCTTGCCCAGGCGGCGGTCGTACTCGTTGGGGTAGTTCAGGGGGAGGGCGCCGATGCCATAGAAGTCGGTCAGCTTTTTGGCGTCCAGGCGACTGGTGATGTAGTAGACCCCAAGCGGGGTGCGCTGGTCGCCTTCAAAGCTTTTGTCGGCGCCTAGGCGGCCAATTGAGGCGTAATGATCTGCTACGAGCTGCAGGCCATTGGGACCATTTTCGAAGAGGTACAGGCGCGAACGGCTGGCATCTACTGCAATAGCGTGCTTCGTCGTGGGGGGGACTTCGATGAATTGCGTGGGCAGTGCGCCTGGCGGAGGACGATCGCGCAGGGCTTGCAGGCGGCGATCGGCCTCCATGCGCAATTGATCCAGTCTCTGTGGCGCTTTGGCTGCGAGGTCGTCCGGTGCGTGTCCCATGCTGGGCAAGGGGTGTGCCTGGGCGCTCAGCAGGTCTGCATAGACGAGTTGGGCCAGTTGGAAGTTGGGTACGTCCTTGACCAGTGCTTCGGCCTTGCTCAGTGCCTGCCTGCTCTGTCCGCTACCAATTAATTTGTAGACATCCAGCAAGCGTGCTTCGGCGGGTGCCGATTGCGCTTTCAGTTCAGGCAGTGGTGCAACAGCTGTCACGGGCGCTGCGGTGTTGGCTGGTGCTTTGGTGCGAATGAGCCGTGCATGCGCTTGGGGCGCAAACAGGCATGCAGCGGCCATCAGCATGATGCCTGCGCGCTGGCGCAATTTGTGCGCACTTTGCTGCCCGCCATTCGTGCTGGCCAGGCAGCCAAACTCACCAAAACTCATCACGACCCAGCGCTTTCCTTCGCGATCACCCAGTTGTTGCCAGAGCGAACCATGTCCAGGCGCTTGCCGCTGCTGACGCTGAGGCTGTCCGCCTTGTAATCCTGATGGAAGCGAACGGTGGCCTTGTTGCCATTGATGTCCACTTTCACGCCCGAGATTTTCACAGAAATATTGTGCTTGCTCGTGATGCGGTCTCGGCGTTCTTGCTCCCAGGCCTTGCGGGTCTTGCCACCGTTGAAGTCTTTGGCGTAGGAGGCAAAGTAGCCGTCCATGTCCTGCTTGCTCCAGGCCGACGCCCAGGCCTTGACGGCGGATTCCACTTCGCGTTCTTGCGCTGCGTCACTCTTGCTGGGTTCAGCAGCAGGCGCGGGTGCCGGTGCGGGCGCTGGCTTGGTTGCCTGAACTGGTGCGGCCACCGGGGCTGGTGCAGGCGCTGGCTTTGGTGTAATCACCGGTGCAGGTGGCGGCGCCACGGGCGCAGGCGTCGGCGCTGGGGTTGGCGTCACCGATGCCGTGGCGATCGAGTTGCGTTCTTTGGGGAACAGGTCGCGAATCATGGCCAGCTTGGGTGCCACTTGCGAGCGTGTGTCAATTTGAAGGGCCTTGGAGTAGGCCTGGCTGGCAAGCTTGGCGTACACGTCACCCAGGTTTTCATACGCGGTGGCGTAACTGGGGTTGGTGCGAATGGCCATTTCCAATGCGGTGCGAGCCTTGTCGTACTGGCCTTGTTGTGCGTACAGCACGGCCAGGTTGTTGAAGGGCTCGGGCAACTCAGGGAAATCTTCCGTGAGTTTGGTGAAGGTGGTGATGGCTTCTGGTGCGCGGCCTGCTTGCGACAGGCTGATGCCGCGCAGGAAGCGCATCATCGGATCGCGCGGTTTGCTGGAAAGGAACTGGTCCGCCTTCTGGAGTGCTTCTGCATTCTTGCCTGAGGCTAGCAGCTTCTGAACATCGGAGATGTCATCAGCGCGAACGCTCAGGGCCGTGACGGACAAGGCCGCAATGGCCAGGCACTTGGCGGCGAGAGCCGTGAGACGAAGTCCAACTTGAGGCGCAACAGCTTGCATGGAGTGAGGATCCAGTTTGTTTGTAATGAGCGCTGGGTGGGCGCTGAGTGCCGTGAAACCATTGCGCATTCACGGGGGCGCAACAGCTCGACGCAAACCTCCAGAGAATAGCAGCCTGCGTCCATCAGGCAACTTGTCAGTCACCCTCACCGGTGAGCGGGCCGCTATACTCAACGAATTGTATCTGAGCGGCGTCGTCGCTTAACGTCTTGTATCAGGTGTTGGTGCCAGCCAACCATGTTCGACTACATTCGCGGCAGATCCCCCCTTCGTCCCCCATGAGTTTGCGCCTTTTCAATAGCCTGTCGCGTCAGGTAGAGCCTTTTGTTCCCATGACACCGGGCCAGGTCCGCATGTATGTGTGCGGCATGACCATCTATGACTACTGCCATGTGGGCCACGCTCGCATGATGATGTCGTTTGATGTGGTTCAGCGTTGGCTGAAAGTCAGCGGTTTCGATGTGAACTACGTACGCAACATCACCGACATTGATGACAAGATCATCCGTCGCGCGGTGGAGCGCGGCATCACCATTCGCCAGTTGACGGACGAGATGGCGGCCGCCATGCATGAGGATATCGGTGCTCTGGGTATCGAGCCGCCAACGCATGAGCCTCGGGCGACTGAATACGTGAGCCAGATGCTGGGCCTGATCGGCAAGCTGGAATCCAAGGGGCTGGCTTATCGCGCGTCCAATGGCGATGTGAACTATGCCGTGCGCAAGTTCGATGGCTATGGCAAGTTGTCGGGCAAGTCGCTGGATCAGTTGCGCGCCGGCGAGCGCGTGGCGGTGGACGATGGCAAGCAAGATCCGCTGGACTTTGTGCTGTGGAAGTCCGCCAAGGTGGAAGAGCCGGCTGATGCCAAGTACGACTCGCCGTATGGCGTGGGGCGCCCTGGTTGGCACATCGAGTGCTCGGCCATGAGTTGCACTTTGCTGGGTGAGCAGTTCGACATCCATGGCGGCGGGCTGGACCTGC
>NZ_SCTN01000117.1 GCF_004297345.1 Aquabacterium sp.
ATGCCCACCTGCCCTGCCGTGGGCATGTTCCTGAACCTGCCTTCCGGTCAACGCTACTTCTTCACCGGCGACACCACCTGGACGATCGAAGGCCTGCAGAAGCCGGCGGATCGCTCCTGGGCCTTGCGGCATGTGGTGCACGTGGACCACGACGAAGCCGCCAACCAGGCTGCCATCGTGCAGGTGCACCGCCTCATGCAGCGCTTCCCTCAGTTGACCGTGGTGCCGGCCCACGATGAGAACGTGATCAAGACGCTGCCGCACTTCCCGCAATTCCAGGAGTGAGTGGCGTGAACCTGCGCAACCTCAAGTACTTCTGCTCGGCCTATGAAGCGGGCTCGACCGTGGCTGCGGCCAGGCTGTGCCACGTCACCCAGCCGGTGATCTCCAACGCGATCGCGCAACTGGAAGAAGAACTGGGCACGCGCCTGTTCACCCGCCAGCAACGCGGCCTGGTGCCCACGCCTGCTGCCATCCGCTTGTTCAGACTGGGTGGCAAGCTGCTGGCCGATGCCCAGGCCATTGTCGAGACCTTCCAGGATGTGGCCACCCATCCCCGCCTGAGCCTGCACATCCACCCGACGGTGAGCGTGGCCCATGTGCGAAAGCTCATACGCCACCTCAAGCAGACGCTCACGCACCTGGAGCTGGCCGTGCTGGACGACCCGCAAGCCGCCGATGCCCAATTGACGAGCCAGGGCTGCGCTGCGCCGGGCCAGGCCTTCATGCCGCTGTGGGAAGAGCAGTACGCCTTGCTGGTACCCGCCGAGCACCCGCTGGCCGTGAAAGAAGACCTCTGCCTGCAGGATCTGCACGGCGTGGCCTTCATCGAGCGCACCCAGTGCGAGCTGGCCGGCTACTGGCATGCTGGCCTGAGCCAACACCAGATCGTGCCTGATGTGCGCGCCCGCGTGGACAGCCAAGAGTGGGCGCTGGGCCTGGTGGCCGCCGGGGTGGGCGTGACCATGGCGCCGCTGCACCCCATGCTGATGATGCCAGGCCACCGGCAGGAAGGCATCGTGGTGCGCTGCGACTTGCGCGAACTGCAAGGCGCCAGCCGCGTGGTGGGCCTGGCCTACGACGCCCACGCCAGCACCGCGCAGGAAAACGGCACCCTGGCCGAGGTGTTGCGCGCATGCGAGCCCTGGGGTCAAGCTGTGGCGCTGGCCGACTGAGGTGGTGCGGGCTGGCCCTACAATGGCGGGCTTATCTCAGGGGGCCGTTAGCTCAGTTGGTTAGAGCAGAGGTTAACCGTACCGGTAACAGTTACCGGGTGTTGTTTCCCTAGGAAAGCTGCTTGGTAACAGTTTTCTCGGCCTCGGCGGAATGAGTGAATCGATTAGAATTGTTACCGTGTGGGCCGTTAGCTCAGTTGGTCAGAGCAGAGGACTCATCTAATTTATGGTGACCTTTGCGCGAAAGCGCAAATGGAAAAACCGGGTGAACTCAGGAAACCCGTCAGTCAGTACAACTGGCCCGGCAATCCTGAGCCAAGCTCACCGAAGGCAGGTCGAAAGATCGGTAGGTGAGAAGGTGCAGAGACTAGGACGTGAGGAGCCAATCCAATAACCGTCCCGCGAGCGCCCGGCGCCCTAACATGCGGAGTATTCCGTGATGAGGGTGATGAGATAGTCCAGGGAGCAGGGAAACCTGCACAAACCGGAATCCTTTGGTCGTTGGTTCAAGTCCAACACGGCCTACCACACCCCCCCCAGTCGGCTGCGTTCACGAGCGAGTGTTGCTCGGCGTTGCCTTCTTCTGCAGCCGCCGATTGAGTGCAGCAATCGCTTCAATCTCAGCCTCAAGCCCTAAGGCGAACTCTGGCAGTGATGTGCCTAGAGCCTTGAGCCATGCGCGAAGCTCAAGGACATCCAAGCGACGGACTCCCCGCTCCACCTTGCTGATATCGCTTTGCGTAACGTCGAGGCGCATCGCCAAATCCGCCTGAGTTACGTTGTTGTTCTGACGTAGCTCTCGCAATAGCGACAGCAGCCGATCCTGTTGTTCTGTGTGAAGAGACTTTTGCATAGAGCACCGAAGTGCGCTAAGCATTAAGTCGAACTTAGAATATGCGAAATTGGACTATTTGAAGTGAGTTTTTGAATGTTTATGACGCATGCCGCGCTAGAGCAGGCTGTTCCCCTTTCGATGCTTCCACCTGGCGCTAGGGTCTGGCGCACGGTTGAACTCTCATTGAGGTCGCCCTGGTTCCTTGTCGTGGTTGAAGATCCATTGGAAGAGGTTATTCGAGACCTACTGTTGTCCAGTGAAGTGGAGTTGGAGGAGCTCATCCAAGCCTGTCCCAACGCGATCAAACGTGTTGAGATCGTGTCTCCACATTGCGACGAACCTCGGTGGGCGATGCATAAGGTCAAGAAGATCTGGAAAAGGGCGGAACCATCTGGCTTCACGCAATGGATCTATGAACATGACGACGGCACCAAAGCCTATTGCCCGCCGTGTTCCACAGTTGAGCGTGAGGAGATCTATGCTTCGGCAGAGCAGTTCCTTGAACTCGCTTAGGCTTGGAACGTGGTCTACGCAACTGCAATTCAAGCTTAGTAAAAAATGGCAGACCTAGGCGATCACCGACCACCTGCGGAGCAGGTATGTACAGTTGTCAAGGCAGCTGAAATCGTGTCGCGATGGCCTGTCTGTGACCAGGCCAAACAAGCGCTCACACAGGATCACTGGCAGTCCGTTTGCCATGTCGACTACTGGTTATCTGTCTGGTCGAGCCAAGAGAGCACTGACAGATGGATGAGTGCCCCTAACGCCTACTTTGGTGGGCGCAGTGGCTATGAGTGCGTCGGCGAGTCACCCGATGTGATCGAGCGCATTGCTGGGATCTTGCTAGGCGCCGCCGCTTGTGGGTACACATGAACCATATGAAATGAGGACGTGGGGGCGTTGTCCGTTGAAAGGACCTTTTGAATGCCAAATCTGCGTCGGTTCGACTGGCATACTTGACTGCAATATGGCCAAACTCTGGCCAAGCAATTAGAACCATGAACCAACAGGCCCTCTCCGCATTCATCTGGTCCGTCGCCGACCTGCTCCGTGGCGACTACAAGCAATCTGATTACGGCAAGGTCATCCTACCTTTCACCGTGCTGCGCCGCCTCGACTGCGTGCTCGAAGCCACCAAGTCCGCGGTCCTCAAAGAGCTGGAAGCCAAGGCCAAACTCGGCGTGAACCCCGAGCCCTTCCTGCTCAAGAAAACCAAGCTGAAGTTCTTCAACCAATCGCCGCTTGACTTGCCCAAACTGCTGGGCGACCCAGACCACATCGCCCACAACCTGTTCACCTATGTGCAGGGCTTCTCGGCCGATGTGCGTGACATCTTTGAGCACTTCGAGTTCCAGGCCCAGATCGACCGCCTGGCCAAGGCTGGCCTGCTCTACCAGGTGGCCGAGAAGTTCGCCCAGATCGACCTGCACCCCGAGGCCGTCAGCAACATGCAGATGGGCCTGGTGTTCGAAGAGCTGATTCGCAAGTTCGCTGAAATCTCGAACGAAACCGCCGGGGAACACTTCACCCCGCGCGAGGTGATCCGCCTCATGGTCAACCTCATCTTCGTGGAAGACGACGAGGTGCTAGCCAAGCCTGGTGTGGTGCGCACCCTGTACGACCCGACCGCTGGCACGGGCGGCATGCTCAGCGTGGCCGGCGAATACCTGGCCGAGCTGAACCCCCAGGCCCGCCTCACGGTGTACGGCCAGGAGCTGAACCCCGAGTCGCACGCCATCTGCAAGGCCGACATGCTCATCAAGGGGCAAGACGTGGCCAACATCGCCTTTGGCAACACGCTGAGCGACGACGGCCACCCCACCATGAAGTTCGACTACATGCTGGCCAACCCGCCCTTTGGCGTGGAGTGGAAAAAGGTCGAAAAGGAAGTGCGCAAGGAGCACGAGCAACGCGGCTTTGACGGCCGCTTCGGCCCCGGCCTGCCGCGTGTGTCAGACGGCTCCATGCTGTTCTTGCTGCACTTGCTCAGCAAGATGCGCCCCGCCAAAGATGGGGGCAGCCGCTTCGGCATCGTGCTCAACGGCTCGCCCCTGTTCACCGGCGGAGCGGGCAGTGGCGAAAGCGAGATCCGCCGCTACGTGCTGGAAAACGACCTGGTCGAGGCCATCGTAGGCCTGCCCAACGACATGTTCTACAACACCGGTATTGGCACCTACATCTGGGTCTTCAGCAACCGCAAGCCCAAGGCGCGCCAAGGCAAGGTGCAGCTGATCGACGCCAGCGGCATGTGGCAAAAGATGCGCAAGAGCCTGGGCAGCAAACGCAAGGAGCTGAGTGATGCCCACATCGACCACATCACCCAGCTGTTTGGCCGCTTTGAAGAGGCCACTGACGACGAAGGCAAGCCCATCAGCCGCATCTTTGCCAACGAGGCCTTTGGTTACCACACCATCACCGTGGAGCGCCCCCTGCGCGATGCCGACGGAATGGTGGTGGTGGGCGAGAAGGGCAAGCAAAAAGGCAAGCCCCAGCCCGACTCAAGCCTGCGCGACACCGAGAACGTGCCCTTGACGGAAGACGTGGGCGACTACTTCAAGCGCGAGGTGCTGCCCCATGCACCCGACGCCTGGATCGACCCGGACAAAACCAAGGTGGGGTATGAGATCCCGTTCAACCGGCACTTCTATGTGTTCAAGCCACCGCGCCCGCTGGCCGAGATCGACGCCGACCTGAAACGCACCACCGACCGCATCCTGGACATGATCAAGGGGCTGTCGGCATGAGCTTTCCGAGGTATCCGGCGTACAAGGACAGCGGGATTGAATGGATCAAGGTAGTGCCCACGCACTGGTCCATCATGCCGATGTACTCAGTTGTCGACGAGTGCGATGAGCCCAACGTTGGGATGAAGGAGAACAACCTTCTTTCATTGAGCTATGGCCATATCGTCAACAAAGACATCAACTCAAACGATGGCCTGTTGCCTGAATCATTTGAGACCTATCAAGTGGTTGATCCCAACGACATCGTTCTGCGACTTACAGATCTGCAGAATGATCAGCGTAGCCTACGATCAGCCATCGTGAAAGAAAGAGGGATCATCACCTCCGCGTATTTGGCCGTGCGACCTCGCGCTATTACGCCGAGTTACCTTGGGCATCTCTTGCGGGCGTACGACCTGACGAAAGTCTTCTACTCGATGGGGGGAGGGCTTCGGCAGTCAATGAAATTTGCCGACCTCAAGCGCATGCCTGTGATCGTTCCACCGGCAGAGGAACAGGTGCGAATTGCGGGGCTTCTCGACCGCGAAACCGCCAAGATCGACGTCCTGGTGGCCGAGCAAGAACAGCTCATCACCCTGCTCAAGGAAAAGCGCCAGGCCGTCATCTCCCATGCCGTGACCAAGGGGCTAGACCCGTCGGTGCCGATGAAGGATTCGGGCGTCGAGTGGTTAGGTGAGGTGCCGGCGCATTGGGATGTCAAGGCCCTCAAGTTCGTTGCAACAGTGCAGACCGGGGTAGCTAAAGGCAAAGACAACACGGGCAAAGAAACTGTCGTAGTCCCATACCTTCGGGTCGCCAATGTCCAAGATGGCTATTTGGCTTTGGACGACATGGCCGAGATCGAGATTCCCTCATCCGACTTGCCTCGTTACCTGCTGCGAAGCGGTGATGTCCTGATGAACGAGGGCGGAGACTTTGACAAGCTTGGTCGTGGGCATGTTTGGCGTGCCGAGATCG
>NZ_SCTN01000118.1 GCF_004297345.1 Aquabacterium sp.
ACCAGCTTGACCTTGAGCTTCACGGGCTTGGCCACTTTGGCCGGTGCCGCCTTCACGACGGGTTTGGCTTCCAGCTTGGGCGCGGGCTTCTCGGCTGGCTTGCGCACCACCGCCACCTTCTTGGCAGCAGGGGCCTTCTTGCTGGCTACCGTGGCGGCGGTTTTTGGGGGTGCAGCCGTTTTGGTGGCGGCTTTCTTGGCAGGGGTCGTGGCCATGTTCAATCTCCGGTATAAATGATTTATACGATTTATACCAAATATCGAACCACTTAGTCCAGATCGATGACGGTATCCCCTGCTGACGGCAGGCATCCTTCAGGGATCTGGGACCATCCTCGGTGAACGACCACGCGCTGTTCGACATGACAGAACTCAATGCGCTGCGCCTGAGGAATCTCTCGCTGTACAAAGGCTTCGATGGCCGCCGGCATGCTGATGCGGAACTGCTTTTGCGCCAGATCATGCACCGGGTGATCGTCTGTATGCACGAATGGCACGAAAGGCACGGCCCACATCAACCAGGCGCTGCCGACATCCACCACACTGGGTTCATAAGCCTGAGCCTGCAACCAGTCCTGGGCGGCACGGCGTTCGTCCAGCCCATCGGCACCTGACACGCCGCCCCAGGCAGCCGCCAGCAACTCCATCACCCACTGGTTGCAGTTCTGGTAGCGCACATCAAAAGCATAGGCATTGGCGCTGTACTGGCTGCCCAGCACCCGCAAGGCCTGGCGCTTGTCCAGCGCCGCCTGCTCCAGCGGCCTCGCCTGCTCGTCGGGCAGGAGCACGACGGACAAGTAGCCGATGGCAGGGTTGTCCGTGCCCAGCAAAAAACCGGAGATGCCCTGGTCATACACACGGGGCTTGCCTTCGTCGCAAGCGTAGTAGAGCTGCCTCACCGACCAGGGCGCGTTCTCGCTGCGCGCCAGGGCAATACCGGCATGCGAATAGCGGATGCCAAAGCGCCCCAGGTCCAGCCCTGATCGCGCCACCAGCGCCACGCTGTGTCCGGATTGATCAAGCGAGCGCTTGATGATGTCGGCAAAGCGGTAGAGCGTGTCTTGCTGAGCCGCGCTGAGCCTGGCCTGCCTGTCACAGAGGTGGAAGTCGCCAGCACGCGCTTCACATGTCAAGGCCAGACCGGCAGCCGCAGCCAAGGCAGTCGCGGCCAGGCGATGCACGCTACGCCTCAACACGGTCGCTCAACACAGTGCCGCCATCAGCACACCATCACAGAACAACAGGGCGGCTGGCCAGCTCGCGGTACCACTGGTCTTCCATCACCAGGAAAAAGGGTTGGCGAGGCTCGCCTGCGGCAAAGGCCACCCCGAAGGGCCGTGTTTGCGCCGTCACGATGCTGCCTTCACGCACCTGGCCCTTGTCCACGGCCTTTTGAGGCAGCAGCAGGTAGAACTCGTCATGGGCACCTTGATCAGCTGTGGCCTGCAGCTTGAGGCGGGTCATGCCGGGCTGGTCATCCAGGGCGGCCATCTCCACCACCCTGTAGTCGCCGGCAGCGGTCTTGTCGTCCTTGGTCGAGCTCTGGCTGGACTTCTTGATCGAGGTGGACACGCTGCCCACAGCCGTGCTGATGCTGTCGGAGATGGAGCCGGAGATGGTGGTGTCAGCCTGGGCGGGCAGCACCAGGGACAGGCCGCCGAGCACGGCCAGCGTCAACAAGGGCTTACGGATGAGGTTCATAGGTGCTCCAACGTTGCAATGCAGTTCGGGCGAATCAGGACGATTTGACCTGGATCTGTTGAAGCTCACGCTTGATGGCTTCGGGATCGCGCAAAGGGCAGTCGTCGTCGTGTTCGGTGTAGTTGCGAATGATATTGACCAATTTGGGCACCGGCGGGACCATACCGCGCTTGATGTGCACGAAACTCTGTGTAAAGAACCACTCGCGTGCAGATCCCACCTCATCGAGCTTGCTCAACTCGTCGTCGGCACGACGCTGGTCATAAGGCAAAACCGGCAAGGGCTGCATGCGCTGTATGGCCTGCGTCTTGCTGATCAGCTCGCTGCGATAAGCACACCAGGACATCAACAGGTTTTCCCGGCCGCGCGGCTGGGTGCCCAGCATGGCGGTGGGATAGCGATAAGCCTGCGTGGACACGATGGACGACATCAAGGCCATGTAGGTACCGAAGTGCTTGTCCAGCGGCGCACGTGCAGCCAGATAGGGATCGGTGCGGTTCTTGAGTGCCGGCACCAGCTTCTCCACCTGCCGGGCTGCGTCGTTAGCCACGTCGAAGTTCTCCAGCAGATCGGCACGCAACCAGGCGGCCACGGCCAGCTGGGTGCGCGCATCCTGATCCAGGCTGTTGTCTTGCGAGAGCTTGACCATGTCGGCCACGGGCAGGCGGCGGTTGAACAGTTCATCGCCCTCCGGGCCCATGGTTTCAACGCCGTTATAGCGATTGCGGCGTTTGAGGTAGGGCAGCATCTCCTTGATGGAACGGCTCATCAGCACGCGCTGTTGTCGAAACAGGTTGAGGCTGCTGTGCTGGCGCACCATCTCGGTAACAGGAATGTTGTCGTAGAAGGATCTGGCCTCCTCCACACGGCCCGCCGCCCGCATGGCGCGGATGGCGTGGTACTGCAGGGTCAGGTAGCCCGTCTCGCCGGGCGCTGAACCCAATGCGGCGGCAATGGCCTCTTCATTGGCCGGGGTGACGCGCGGCGCCGTCATCACGGTGGCCACCAGCCAGGTGCGATCGTTCGTCTTCTTCCAGGTGCTCAACGCGTGCTCGTGCTCCTGCTCGCAATGGCCCAGGTAGTTGGGTGACTGCGGGTTGTCCGTGCAGCCCTGGATGGTGCGGATCCAGTCGAAAAAGATCCAGCGTTCGCGCAAGAGACTCACGTCTACGGCCTTGGCGGGCGGGCGGTCCAGTTGCCGGTCTCCCAGCAGCCCCCAGTTGGTCAGGTTCTCGTCGGCATAGGGGTTGCGGCGCAGATCGGCCAGCAAATTGGTCAGGACGATGTAAGCCCGGTTGGGATCCAGCTCCCTGAGTGCATACCGCAGCAGGCCCCGCACGCCGCTGTGCGCCTCGGCCAAGTCCGGGTTCTTCAAGATGAGATCGGCCTTGCCGTCCAGGCTCTTGAGCATGGCCAGAATGCCCTCCGTGTAGCTCCTGGCCGCGTTGGTCAGGGCCGTCGTGCGCGCTTGCTCGGACGCAGCGCTCGGCATGGCGTTGTAGATCTTGCGTGCCGTGTCCTGCCACTCCAGGCTCAGAGAGGCCGGCCGCACCATGGCGCGCAAGCTGGCCAGCGCGGCCCAGGCCCGCAGGGGGTGATCCTTCTGCTGGGCAA
>NZ_SCTN01000119.1 GCF_004297345.1 Aquabacterium sp.
CCTGCACCGTGTCGCCACTGCTGCTCTTGTTGTAGGTGACCACGGCAGCCGCAGGTTCCGACACCGTGTGCGAGGGCTCAAACGAAGTCGGTTGTTGTGCGCTCAAGCTCATGTCACCGCGCAGGTACATGCGTTGCGGGCTCATCTGAGGATGCGGCCAATCGGTGGCGCGGGCAAATTTGCTCAGGCCCAACGTACCATAGCCCTCAACGTATTGGGTCACGTTGGGCAACTCGGCGGCCCCCGTGTTGATGCCCTTGAGGTACTGGTCAAACCATTGCAGCATCAGCGAGGCCGAGCCCGGCGCGCCATTGGCGGTCGAATTGGCGGCGCCGCTTGCGGCATTCAACACAGCCTGAACGTGCGAACCCTTGACGATCACCAGCTTGGTATTGGCGTTCTTCTTGAGTTGCTCGTACAGCAGGGGTTCGTCGCGCTGGAAGATGTCATTGGTGCTGCCCACCAGGAAGGTCGGCACCTTGATCTTCGATGCCCCCTCCAGTGGTGAGCGCACCGCCCAGAAATCACCATCATCAGTTGAATAGCCTGCCTGCCCTGCCAGCGAGTTGCCCACGGTGGGCAGATACCAGCTGTCAACGGCATTGATGTGCTGCTGATTGGCCGCCTTGATCTGGTCGGCATAAGCGGGATTGTTGCTGATAGCCAGGCTGTTGCCCACGCTCAGCGATTGCGTCAAAGGCAGCCACAGGCTGATGAACTTGGCATTCAACAAACCGCCCACCCCCACCGTGCCACGATAGGAGTCACCCATGGGCACCTGCGCAAACACAGCCTTCACGGCGGGATGACCTTGCTTGGCCGTCAACAAGCTGGTGATGCCCAGATAGGACGTGCCCGCCAACCCCAACTGGCCATTGAACCAGGATTGCTGCGTCACCCAGTTCACGGCCTCCCCGTAACCTGCCTGCTCGGCCGCCCCCAGAAGTTGCGCCTCGTCGCTGGACATGCCCGAACCGAGCACGTCCACCGCCACCGAGATGTAGCCGCGTCGGTTCATGAACTTGTCTTGCCCACCAACCAGCAGGGTGTTGCCTGTGCCGGAGACCGTCCCGAGCAACTGGCCCAGGTCAATGCGATATGCCGTTTGCGTCAGGATGACAGGGAACTTGCCCGCCACCGGGTTGCCCTTGGCATCCGCCGGCACCGACACCAGCACGGCGATCTTCTGGCCCTTGGATGTCGTGATGAACTGCAAAGGCAAGGTCACGGAGTCGGGGTAGTCCTCGGCGCGCGCGTATTCCTTCCATGTGCTGCTGGCGTTCGTCGTGATGGCTGCGTTGGCCTGACTGAGGCTGCCACGGGTGCCCATGGTGCTCGTCTGGGCGGACGCACTGGCGGCCACGCCGATCGTCACCAAAGCGGCGACCAGGCCGCGCAGTGCAAATGTGCTCGCGCCTTTGGATGAAGTCTGCATGTTGTCTCCGTTGAAATTCAGTGCATCAGGAACATGGGGGCAAAGTGCCGAGCGACACCGTTGCCAGGAATCGGCCATGCTAGAAAAGGCCGAGGGTCAGACCAATAGCCGCACTGACCAAGGTATTGGCCATGGCGGCAAAGGCTTTCCCTGATGGTCACAAGACAGAAACCTGTGATGCACCGCCCCTGATCGGGGCTGCCACACGAAGTTCACGCCAGGCCGAAGGCGTCAGGCCCGACCACCGTCTGAAAGCGCGATGAAAGCTGTGAACGGACGAGAACCCCAGTTCGTCGGCGATCTGCTTGAGCGGCAAGCGCCCCTCAACCAGCATGCGCTCGGCCACCAGGCGCTGACACTCCTGGGTCAGCTCCGCGTGGCTGGATCCCAGCATGCCCAGTTGCCGCCGAAAGCTGCGTTCGTTCATGCCCAGATGGGCGGCTGTCTCGGCCACGGTGGGCAGGCGAGGAAAGGCATTGAGCAACCATTGCCGGACCTGATCCGCCATGTCGGTGCCAGCCTGCATGGCCGCCAGCGCGGCATCTGCGCGCGTACGAGCCGCCGTGTAGGCCACCGGGTCATGCGTCGGCATGGCCTGATCCAGCAAGGCGGGATTGAAACTGATGAGGCACTCGCGGGCCTCGAATCGGGTGCGCGGGCCAAAGGTGGCCAGGTAGCGCGGCACATGATCCGGCGCAGGTTGATGTGCCAGATCCACCTGATAGATGTCCTGACTGGATGCGCCTGCAAAGCGCAGCATCTGCACGGCGGATGTGGCGACCAGATCACGACGAAAGCCCCCGCTGAGGCCGCCCTGCACCACGGGCCGAATCAAGAGTTGCGCACTGTGGCGCCCCTCAATGAGTTCGACTTCTGAATGCTCGACCGAGAGCACGGCAAATCGGCGGATGTCATCCAGCATCTGGCGCAGGCTGGGCGTTGACAACACCAGTGGCGTGATGACGCCATAGCGCATCAAGGCCAGGCTCTTGCCTGCCACCAGGCCAAAGGCCGGATCGCCCGTCACGTCGATGGCGGCGGCCATCAACCGGTCGAACACGTCCACCGGCAACCACTCGCCATCCTCCGGCAGATCGTCGTCAGAACCCAGACCGCAATGGCGAAGCGCCCTGCTGGAGTCGAAGCCTTCGACATCCAGGGTGTAGGCCAGGATCTTGAGATTGACAGGCGAAATACGCATTGGGCTCAGCTACGACAACAAGGGGGCAGGGTAAAGCCCCCCGCCTGACGCCCCTAGTCTGCGCGCTTTGCGTCCACCGATTCACGGGCAACGATTCGTGATTTCCCTAGCCACCCCCTAACCTTAAGGCCATGAAAGGGGGGCATCGGTCGAGATCGCCTCCGGTCTACGCCAGGGAATCTCCCACTGTGCAACCGGATCCAGCAGCGCCTTGACCTGAATGCGCGGCGGGGGCGACTGCACCGAGCCAAAGATGGTCGCGAACGACACATCGGCGGCATCCCGTCCGGTACCGAAGCGCACAAAGCCCATCGGAATGGCGGTGTTGGACGGGTCAAAGATGTACCAGCGCCCGCCCAGGAACACCTCGACATAGGCATGGAAATCAGTGGGCCCCAGGATCGGATCGGCGCCGAAATCGATGCCGGTGGCAAAGCGCGCCGGGATGTTGAGCGCACGGCACAAGGCGATCATCAGGTGCGCAAAGTCCCGGCACACGCCACGGCCATCGTTGAGCGTGTCCAGCGCCGAGGTGTTGCTGTTGGTGGAGTTGGACTCGAAGCGCACCCTGCGGCGCACCCATTCCTGAATGGCCACCACGCGACCATAGCCTTGCGGCAGCTGGCCGAACTCAGCCATGACCAGCGCCCCCAGCCGGTCTGACTGGCAATACCGACTGGGGTAGATGTAGGACAGCACCTCCGGCGGCAGGCGGGCCACCGGCACCTCGGCGATCTGCTCCGGCATGGCCAGATGGTGGTGCAGGTCGACCACGGCGCTGTAATTGACCGCCAGGGACCCGGCCCAGGCGCTCATGCGCAGATAGCGGTTGTGTGTCACCGGGTCCGTGAAGATCTGCGGCAGCACCTGCTGGCTGATCTGCAATTGCTCACGGTAAAGGATCTGGCTGCGCGTGTGGGCGCAATGGATGTTGAAGACGAAATCTGCGCCCGGCGGAGCGACTTCATAAAGCAGGTCAATGGACAGTTCAATTCGGACCAAGTATTTCTCCATGGCCACAAAGCGAGACCATGCTTCCTTCTAGTCCTATTGCACACAAAGGGCAAGAAACCTTTTCTGATACCCCCATAAATACTGGGTCAGCTTATATATGGGCAAACACATATTCGCGCCATTCGCAATCTGCCCCCTTAACTGCTGAAATCAGTTCAACAAACTCAAGTCTGCCCCCCGCCCTGCCGAATACCAGCACTCTGATTGATCAAGACATAAGCGGGAGCCCTATGCAGCAACAAGCGCCCTTACACGTGCTGGTTGTCGAAGACGAAATCGTGAACCGAGACATGGTGTGCCACATGCTGAGGCATTTCGGACACCAGGTCAGTGCCGTCGATGGCGGTCGCGCCGCGTTATTGGCCATCCAATCAACGCCGTATGACGTGGTCATCATGGATTGCCGCATGGACGACATGGACGGCCTGGAAACCACGCGACGCCTGCGTGCCGGCGACGCGGGTTCCGCGGGGCGAGCCATTCCCATCATTGCGCTGACGGCTCAGGCCTTCAGCACAGACCGCGATGCCTGCCTGG
This sequence comes from Aquabacterium sp., assembly GCF_004297345.1. Lineage (GTDB taxonomy): Bacteria > Pseudomonadota > Gammaproteobacteria > Burkholderiales > Burkholderiaceae_C > Aquabacterium. The sequence continues at coordinate 4,188 of NZ_SCTN01000119.1, forward strand.
CCGCCGGCATGAACGACTTCCTGACCAAACCGGTGGACATCCATCAGCTCATGTCGGCCGTGGCCCATTGGGGGCATTGGGGCCAGCACAACGCTGGTACCGAGCACGATGACGCCGCCCACGCGCGACACAAATCGGGCCGTATTGTCGCGGCGCCGCAAGTCTTCGATCAGGGCGTGCTGGCCGCCCTGCCCATGGTGGCCGATGGCTCTCAGCCGCACTATGGCGCCCTCGTGCTGGACATGTATTTCAAGTCCTTGCCTGACCTGCTCCACACGATCAGGCAGGCCGCGATCGAAGGCGACACGCACAAGGCCCAACACGCCGCACACAGTTTGAAATCGTCGAGCGCAGCCGTCGGCGCTTTCGCCATGGCCGCGTGCGCCGCCAATGCCGAAGCCCATCTGCGCTTCGGCCATCAGGACATGGCCCATCTGCCCGGCCAGTTCGACACTGAATTCGACAGGCTTTGCCACAAGCTCGGCCGACAACATGACCTCGTTCAGAAAGCGCAGTACCCTCATGCTGAACATTGTTGACCCCCACCCGCCACGCCTGCTCATCATCGACGATGATCCGCTGCTACGCGGCATGGCAGCCAACACGCTGCGCCATGCGGGCTTCGAGGTCAGCGAAGCTGGCGATGGCATCGAAGGCCTGGAGCAAGTCAAGCAAACGCCCTTCGACTTGCTCTTGCTTGACGTGATGATGCCCAAGCTCGATGGCTATGAAGTGTGCAAGCACGTGCGCCAAACGGCTCGCGGAGAGCGCCTGCCCATTCTCATGTTGACGGGGCTGCATGACAGCACCTCGATCGAGCAAGCTTACGAAGCCGGCGCCACCGACTTCATCTCCAAGCCCATCAACTGGACTTTGCTGTCACACCGCGTGCGCTACTCCTTGCGTGCCGGCCTGGCGATTGAGTCGGCCATGCGCAGCCACGAACGGCTGGAGCGTGCGCAGCACATCGCCAACATGGGCAGCTGGGAGTTGCGCGCCGAAGGCCAGCGCTTCATCTGCTCCCCCGAGCTGGCCCGCGTGCTGGCCGTGCCGCCCGAAGTGGTGGCCCGTGCCCGGCCCGAAGACTTTCTCTCTCGCGTGGCCAGTGCCGACCGAGACACCGTACGCGCCATGCGGCAGGCCGCGCTGGAAGAAGGCCGTCCGTACCAGCGCACCTTCATGGTCCACCGATTCGACGGCGCGGCACGCACGGTCTTCGAGCAAGCGGCCGTGGTCATCGACCACAAGGGCCGACAAGTCGCCGTGGAAGGCATCACACAAGACATCACGGATCGCGTGGAGGCGGAAGAACGCATCAAGCGCCTCGCCCACTATGACGTTCTGACCGGCCTGCCCAACCGCCAGTTCTTTGCCGAACTGGTCGGCCCCACACTGGATCGATCTGCCCGGCTGAACGCAGGCTGCGCCATGGTCTATGTGGACATGGACCGCTTCAAGAGCGTCAACGACGCCGTTGGCTACAGCCAGGGCGATGCCATCCTGAGACTGATCTCGACGCGCTTGAAGGCATCGATCCGTACATCGGACATCGCCATGGACGCCCGCGCGCCAGCGCAAGAGTCGATGGTGTCGCGCGTGGGCGCCAACGCCTTCACCTTGCTGCTGGTCGATATTGCCGATGAGAAACAGGCCACGCTGGTGGCCGACCGCTTGCTCCAGGCCATCGCCGAGCCGATCAGCGTTGATGAGCATGAACTGGTGTTGACCGCCAGCATCGGCCTGGCACTCTACCCACGCGATGCAGCCGATGCCGAAGGGCTGACACGCTGCGCCGAGCAGGCAGCCTATGCCGCCAAGTCAGCCGGGCGAGCCCAGCACCGCTTCTACGATGAAGCCATGAACGTGCGTGCCAGTGTGCGCCTGGCCCGGGAAAGCGATCTGCGGCACGCCATCACGGAAGGCCAGCTGAGACTGCACTACCAGGCCAAGGTGGACGCAGGCACGGGCCGCATCATTGGCGCCGAAGCGCTGGTGCGCTGGCTGCACCCGGAGCGCGGCATGGTGTCGCCCGGAGAGTTCATCCCGCTGGCCGAAGAATCCGGCCTGATCCTGCCCCTGACCGATTGGGTGCTGGAGAAAGCCTGCGAAGACCTGCGCCGACGCGCAGACCGTGGCCTGCAGATGGTGCCGGTGTCGGTCAACCTGTCGAGCCCCAGCTTTGCTGATGACGGCTTGAAAACACAGCTGCAAGCCTTGCTGCAACGACACCAACTGCATCCGACATCACTTGTGCTGGAAGTGACGGAGTCCTTGCTGATGTCCGATGTGGAGCGCGCCGTGGTGCGCCTGCAGGAGTTGCGCGAGATGGGCTTCAAGGTCTCGCTGGATGACTTCGGCACGGGCTACTCGTCGCTGGGTTATCTCAAGCGCTTCCCTGTGGATGAATTGAAGATTGACCGATCGTTTGTGACCGATGTGTGGCGAGGCGGCCGAGACGGTGCCATCGCGGTCTCCGTCATTGCCTTGAGCCGCGTGTTCGGCCTGCAGGTGGTGGCCGAGGGCGTGGAAACACACGGGCAATCCACATTCCTGCTGGCCCACGGCTGCGCGCAACAGCAGGGCTATCTGTTTGCCAGGCCCCTGCCATCAGATGAATTTGATGCCACGCTGAAACCCGCAGACGAGACATGATGACGCGAGCGCCGTACACTGCGGCGCTCGTCCATCACTGCAAGGCCCTCATGACCATCGCTGCCCAGATCGTTGTCGCACTCGTCGCGCTGTTGCACATCTACTTCATGGTGCTGGAGATGTTCCTGTGGACCAAGCCAGCGGGCCTGAAGGCCTTTGGCCAAAAGCGCGAACAAGCCGAGGCCACCAAGGTGCTGGCGGCAAATCAGGGGCTGTACAACGGCTTTCTGGCTGCGGGCCTGATCTGGGGCCTGCTGCTGGGTACACCTGGCCGGCCTGTCCAGATCTTCTTTCTGGCTTGCGTGATCGTGGCCGGTGTGTTTGGTGCCGTCACGGCCAGCCGCAAGATTCTCTACATCCAGGCCATGCCTGCTGCCATCGGGCTGGCCCTCGTGCTGTTGAACTAAGCAGCTTTGCGCAAACGATGCCGCACCAGCTCGATGTGCGCACGCAAGTTGTAGAGGTTCTCTGAAAACGCCAAGGGCGTGCGGATGCCGCTGACGCCACGTTCGATGTCATCAAGGCGCGCCATGGCCCCAGCCGCATCAAGCTGACTGCCTTCCAGATCCAGCTCGTACTCCAGTTGCTTGAGGCGTCCGTACCAGCGGTAGATACGGGATTTCACGCGCCAGGCGTAAGCCGCAGGTGCCAGCCTCATCACGGGCAACAACACCGCCACGATGGGAATCAACAGCACCAACAGGCGATCGGCCCACACGGCAATCCAGAACGGCAGGTACTTGTGCAGGAAGGATGGTCCGTTCTTCATGTAGCGCGCGGCATCATCGCTCAAGGGAATATCCACCCCCTTGGGCGAGGGAAACTCGCCTTCGCGATGCAACATGCTGGCGTCTGAGGTGACGTCCGTGGCCACCTCCATCAACAGGTCGATCAAGGCGGGATGGATGTCATCACGCACAACCAGATTGGCAGTCGGCGCCACCAGCGTCACGTCATGATCCGGGATGTTGCGCACCAGGTCGAAGCTTCCCATGGGCAGCACGATGCGGGCCAGAAAAGGGAACTGGTGCGAATAGGCCTCGGCCTGCGCGAAGTCCATCAAGCGGATGCCGCCTTGGCTCATCAACCGATGGATCAGATTGGACTCGGGCGCCCCCACCACCATGATGGCATCCAGCTTGCGGTCGATCAACCTTTGCGCGGCCTCATCGGAAGGCCAGTCTGCCAGGCGCGTGTTGCTGTCGTCCACACCGTTGGCCTTGAGCAGTTGCGCCGACAAGGTGCGCACGCCGCTGCCAGCAGGCCCGATGGACAAGGCCCGCCCTTTGAGCGAACTGAGTCGATCCACCTTCAGCCCTTGCCGATAGAACACCCAGACCGGCTCGCGATACAAAGCCGCCAGGCTCATCAGATCATTGCCATCAGCCTCGGTGGCCACGCCCCCCTGCACCACGGCCAGCGTGACGCCTGCTTGAGGATCCGTGAGCAGATCCAGATCCTCGCGAGCGCCACGTGTGGTGCGCAACTCCAGCTTGATGCCGCTTTGAGCCAGCAAGACCTGCAGATCCTTGGCCAGGCCCTCATAGGCGCCGCCCTCCTGCCCGACCGTCATCACGATCCGGCTGGGCGGCGCGGGCGTGATGAACCGGCTGGCCACCCAGAAAGCGAGCGCAATCAATGCCAGCGCGCTGGCCAGCGTCAGCCAGAAGTCAAGCGATGCCCAGCGGAACCAGTTCTTTGCAACCATGAGTGCTCATCCGTGAAACCGGCATCTTACTGATTGAGCCAGGTTCTGCGGATGGCACTCGGATCGCCGCTGTTCAGTTCAGCGCCGGGGTGGGCCACGCCTGCGTCAAGGAGTTGGCCTGTTGCGGGTCATATGTCCACAGCTGATCCGCCCAGGTCATGGCCACCGGCGCCGAGGCCCAATACGTCGTGAGCCCCCAACTCCAACCGGAGGTCGTGCTTGGCTTGGGCAAAGTACCCATGGGCAAGGTCTTGCCAGTTGTCACGCTGTAGCTGGATATATTCATGCCACCACCCACAACCGCCGTGGACAGCATGAAGTCCGTGTACTCGATGCCACCCCATTTGACCGGCACACCAAGGTAAGAAATATAGGCACTCATGAACACGCCGCTGAACACGGTCTTGCGTTCGCCGGTGCTCACGTCCATTCGAACCAAGTCCGTGCTGCCCGCAGTCGTTGGCGAAATGGACAGCATCAGCGCATTGCCACTGGCGCCATAGACGGTCGTGTTTTCCGTCAGCACGCCAAACGGCTCGGTTTCCTGGCGCGTGCCAAGGTCCTTGATCACCAAATGCGAGTCATACACCTGCGGTGGCGTGCGGGTGGGATCGGCGTAGTGCCCCTGGTTGATCACCAGGGCATTGCCCGCCACGTACATGCCGCGCACGCTGCCCTTGGCTGCATCGATGGTGCCAAAGGTGGACACGGCACCCGTTGCCCCGTCGATGGCATAGATCGTGATGCCATCAGACAGATAGGTCTTCGCATTCTTCCGGTCGGTTGCCTGGAGCCAGGTGCTGCTGATTTGGGCAATCTTGATGCCCGAATCGGTCAACACCAGCTTGCCGCTGCTCCAATCCATGACGTAGACGATGCCATCGAGTTGCAGCAAGCCTTTCTGAGTACCGGGCAACAAGCCACGGAAAACAGGCGGATAGACCAGCGGCGCGCTGTCCTGCCTGACGACATACTGTTCCTGCTTGAGGTCGGCGCTGTACACAGCCAGGCGCAGGTTGACACGGTCATACAGCATCACGCCCTGAACACCGGCGCCTTGCTGGCTTCCGGCCAGGGTTCCCACAAAGGTCACACCATTGGTGAACTTGCCCCACTGAACTCGCCCCACCTCGGTGGTAGGCATGTCCGATGAAACCAGGTAGGTCTTGTAATTGGTCGTGTAGGAATCACACGATGCGCCAGCGCCCACAGTCAGAACCTGAAGCCAGACATGCTGGCCATCCAGCGCGAGATACGCGTAGGGGCTCACGTGACGCCCCGATGAGAATGTGCAGGCCGTCGTGATCGACGAAATCTGTTTGGGCTCGCCCAGGGTGGCGCCACTCAGATCCAACTGCATCACCTTGCCGTCCTGAATCATGTACACATGACCAGTCCCTTTGTGATGCGGCTCGCCTGTACCGGCGTCCAGCGAAAAACGATCGACGACAGACCAGTCGCTGACGCTGTATTGCCTGACAACCTGGCCGGTGGTCGTGTCCATGATCAGCAAGGTCTTGCCGGTCGTCGTTGTGGGCGTTGCCACAGCAGCGGCTGTCGACGCGCTGCTCGGGCTCGTGCTCACCGCAGGCATCAACATGGGTACTTCCATCGCGGTGAAGCGACTGGCCGTCGTGCTGCCCTCGGTGGAGGACACTGTTGCGGACGTGTCGGCTGGTGCACCACCGCCCCCGCCACAACCGCTCAACGTCACCAGGCTTGCGCCCACCAAACTGAGAACCACGGCTTGCCATGGCTTGCGCACAAGCTTCATTGCTTTACTCCCTGAACTGTTAACGTTATGGAACCAGGCGCATTGTCCTTGTTGAAGTACGCCCCTGCCCCCCGCAAATCGGGGGAAACCAGCACCCCAACTCGAGTCAAGTCGATCAGCGTCGCGACGGGCCACAAGGCCTACACTGCACAGCATGAGCATCGTTGTGTACTGGCTGAGCAATGGCCGCCCTTTCGTCGAACATTTCACCGACGATCAATTGCTGCCCGCGCTCGCCTATGCGGAGGCCCGCCGCAAAGACAGGGACGCCGATGGCCTCGCCCTCAACAGCCACGTGGTCATGAACTCCGAATTGGGCGACTGCGTCAGCAAGCCAGGCGTGAGCGACGAGCGTCCGACCGATTACAGCTGGACCAAATCACACCGGGGCGGCCCGCCGGAATCGGGCAACCCGCCCAAGACCCTGGCCTGATCATCAACCTCACTCGCTGAAAGCGCACTCACCATGTTCAATCCAGCTCGACGCACCTGCCTGCGTGCGCTTGCACTGTCTGCCAGCGGTCTGGCACTGACCGGCTGCGCCAATTTGCTGGATCGAGAATCCGTGCGCGTGACCGTGGTGGGCCTTGATCCCCTGCCCGGCGAGTTGATGGAAGCCCGACTGGCGCTCAAGTTGCGCGTGCAGAACCCCACCGAATCGACAGTGGATTACGACGGCATCTCGGTGGAACTCGACTTGCGCGGCAACAGCTTTGCCAGCGGTGTGAGCAGCGAAAAAGGCAGCATCCCGCGCTTTGGCGAAGCATTGATCGCCGTCCCGGTTTCGGTCTCGGCCTTTGCCGTACTGCGCCAAGTGGCGGGGCTGGCCGCCGGCAGTGGCATCAACGCCAATACACGCATTGAATACGCCCTGCGTGGCCGACTGGCCGGCAGCGGCCTGGGTGGCGGCACACGCTTCGCGGCCAATGGCGAGCTGGAGTTGCCCAAGGGCCTGATCCCACGCTGAACCTGTGGCCATGAGGGGAACCATGTCACTGCCTACCAAGCCTGCACAGCGCGGGCGCCTGCTCTTGCGATGGGCACTGTTCCTGGCGGCCGCACTGCTGGTGCTGTTGGCTGTGATGGCCTGGCACACATGGCAACTCTCTACCAGCCAGACAACGGTGCCAGCAAGGCCCGGTGTGGTCATGGACGCCCATGCTGCAGCCAGCAGGCTGAGCGTGGCCGTTCAGCAGCCCACCGTATGGACGCCGGATGACCAGAACGCCAAGGCCTTTGAGGCCCTGCATCAACATCTGACTGCCAGCTTCCCCAAAGCCCACGCCACGCTGGGCCTGCAACGCTTCGGGCAACACGCCCTGCTCTACACCTGGCCTGGCAGTGATCCTCATGCGCAACCCATCGCGCTGCTCGCACACCAGGATGTGGTCCCCATCGCCCCGGGCACTGAGCGTGACTGGCAGGAGCCCCCGTTCTCAGGCAGCTTGAAAGACGGCTTCATCTGGGGCCGAGGCGCCTGGGATGACAAGGGCAATCTCATGGCCATCATGGAAGCCGTCGAGATGCTGCTGCAATCAGGCTTTCAGCCCAGGCAGACCATTTACCTGGCCTTTGGCGCCGACGAAGAAGTAGGCGGCGCCAACGGCGCGAAACTCATCGCCGACTGGCTCAAGCAGCAGAAGGTACGCCTGCGCTTCGCCATGGACGAAGGCCTGCTGATCACCCATGGCATGGTGCCCGGCGTGCACAAGCCGGTCGCCCTGATCGGGATGGCCGAGAAGGGTTACCTCACACTCAGTCTGACGGCCAAAGCCCAACCTGGCCACGCCAGCATGCCGCCCATGCGCAGCGCCATCGGCATGGTCGGCGAAGCCGTCGCCCGTGTGGAGGCGCACCAGATGCCGCCCCACCTCACGGGACTGCCGCGTGACATGTTCGAAGCCGTGGCGCCTGAAGTGGAAGGCCCCACGCGCTGGCTCTTGAGCAACCTGTGGCTGACCGCCCCAGTGGTGACCAGCCAGCTTGAAAAAACACCCTCCGCCAATGCCATGCTGCGCACAACCAGCGTGGCCACGGTGTTCAAGGCCGGCGAGCGTGAGAACGTGCTGCCAGGCGTGGCCACCGCCCTGGTCAACTTCCGCCTGCTGCCAGGCGACCGCAGCGAGGCGGTAGAACAGCACGTCAAACAGGTCCTGTCTGGCTTGAACGTGAAGGTCGGACGCCAGCCTCAAGTCACCGAAGCCTCTGCGGTTTCCAGCAGTCAGACGCCAGCCTACCGGCTGCTGGCGCGCACGCTGCGCGAACTGCAACCCGATGTCGTCGTGGCACCAGGTTTGTTGGTGGGCGGCACCGACTCACGGCATTTCGCCGACGTGAGCGATGCCACCTTCCGCTTCACGCCCATGCATGCGGCCCAGCCTGATCTGGCGCGCTTTCACGGCACCAACGAACGCCTGAGCGTGGACAACTACGTCGGCATGATTCAGTTCTACGAGCGGCTCCTGCGCAACGCGAACGAACTGTGAGCATGCTCAGGGGCGTGCGCCGCAGCCCGACCAGGACGCCAACTGAGCGGGCGTCAACAACTGCCTGCGCGTGACTTCACGCGCTTCCGTATCCGACAACTTGCCCCCTGCAAAGGCGGTTACCAGATACAGCCCCACCTTGGGCGTCTCCAGGTCATACATCAAACCAAAACGGTTCTCGGGTTCGTGCTTGCGCGGCTCGTCAGTCAACTCGTACAAGTAGACCGACTCGATGCGGCCACCCTTGAAATTGACGATCTCTTTGAGGTGCTGCGTCAGGCCACGCAAACAGCCCTCGGTTTCCGGCTGATCGGCCTTGTTCTCGAATGCCGGCTTGTAGATCTCGGCGCAGTGGAACTCGTTGATGTGGATGGGCTTATTGAAGCGCGCCAATTGACCCAACGCACCGCCATCACCAAACCAGGGATCCTGATCCAGGGGCTTGTGCTTCTCAAGCGGGTAGATGTGATAGCCGGCCACATCGAAGGTCACGCCCTGGCTTTGCATGAATTTGTAGAAACCGAAGGCTCGGGCCACGGTCCCCAGGATGATGCGCAGGGGCGCGCCGGTCCGCTTGCGCTCGTCGACAATCGCCCGGGACATGCCACGCAGGTTCGCCGCCTGCAATCGACCGCAAGGGGTATCGAAATCGGCCGCATCGAGGCCCTTGCTCAAGGTCGTCTTGATGTTGGGATACAGCGGAATCTCATTGAGCAGCTCGAAGTCATGGATCACGTCAGCAACCTGGCCGAGGGCCTGGCTGACCTCCTTGTAGGCGTTCTGCTCGACCACAGTCAGATCCGCATCGCACATCTGCGCGGCCGGGTAGCCATTGGCATAGGCGTCGAACAACACAGCCGATACCTCGATACCCTGGCGCGCCAGATTGCTGGCAAACGCCCTCATCTGCGCATTGCGCTTGCCATCCTTGGCCCACATGTCCAGCCGAACGCGCGAGAAGCCACGAGGCGCCACGACCTCCTGCACTTTGGGCCATTGGTCGGTCGGCTGGTGCACGTTGACGCCCCATTGCAGGCGCTCTGGTCGGCACACTGGCGCAGCGGATGACGTTGCGGAGGGCGGCCCAGCCTGGGCCATCAAGGAAGGTAACAGCGACAAGGCAATCAGGCAATGCAGCGGCTTCAAGCAGGCCATTCGGACTCCGAAAAACAAGGATGGAGGCGGCGCGGCGGGCGCCAACGGTCGAGCTTAGCGTTGGCGAACCCGGATTTGCGAGAAAATGTGCGAACTTCCGGCGCAAAAGCGCCCTCCAGCATCTGCAAACATGAGCGACACACCACAACAAGCCCCCGCCCTGCCCGATCACCTGTCCATCGATCCTCGCAGCCCGCACTTCAACGCATCCGTGTTCGAGCGCGATGTCGGCATCCGCTTCAACGACAAGGAGCGCGTGGACGTCGAGGAATACTGCATCAGCGAAGGCTGGATCAAGGTTGCCGCAGGCAAGAAGGTCGATCGCAAAGGCAAGGCCCTGCTGATCAAGCTCAAGGGCAAGGTTGAAGTCTTCTACAAGTGATCGGGCGGCTCGTCCGCGATCTGTGCCTGCGCCGCAATCTGGCGCAGCGCCTGCTCGAACACGGCAGCAGGCTGCCCACCCGAGATCAGATGCTGATCGTTGATGATGACGGCGGGCACCGAGTGGATGCCGCTTGAGGTGTAGAGGCGCTCGGCCTCACGCACCTCTTGTGCATAGGCCCCACTGGCCAGGACCTCTTGCGCACGCGCAGCATCCAGCCCCACCTGGCGCACAGCTGTCAGCAACACGTCGTGCTGATCCATGGCCTGACGGTCACGATGGCAAGACACCAGCAAGGCCTTCTTCAAAGGCAGTTGTCGTTCAGCATGCTCCACGCCCGCCCAGTGCAGCAGGCGATGCGCATCAAATGTGTTGTAGATGCGGCCACGGCCATCTGCGTTGAACTCAAAGCCCACATCGGCACCACGCTGGCGAATGGTGGCGCGAATCTGCGCCTGCTGCTCGGGCGTCGAACCGTACTTCTGTGACAGGTGCTCGGTGATGTCCTGCCCGCCTGGTGCCATCGCAGGGTTCAACTCGAAGGGCTGGCAATGGATGCTCGCCGATATCTCGCCTGCCAGGTTCGCCAAAGCTTGCTCCAGCGCCGCCAGCCCAATGGCGCACCAGGGGCAGGACACGTCCGAGACGAAATCGATCTTGAGTTGATACATGAACCTGGTCCAAAACGATCAGGCAGGCATCGTACACAGCCCGCCGCTCGCCCGCATATCCCTGCTGAATTCGCTGAATTTACGTTTGAACACAAGCCGATGACATCCAGCGCGCATGCTCGTGCGTTGAAGTGTGATCACCCATTTTTCTTTGCCTGGAGCAGTTCATGTCCGAAACCAACAACGATTCATCCGCCGTCACGCTCAAGATCCCGCGCTCGGCGCTGTTTGCCGCGGGTGGCATCGCATTGGTGGGCGCCGGCCTGGCGGCAGGCATGTGGTTGCGCGCCCCGGCCACGAACCCCGAGAAAGTCGCGGCAGCAGACATCCCCGCCATCGAGCAGCAATCCCTGGCGCCTACGGCGGCAGGCAGCGCCCCTGCCGAGGCCCTGGTCACGGGCGTTTCACCCGCTGCCAGCAGCGTCAGCGCAGAGCCTGCGCCTCAGCACAGCGCCCCCGCCAAGCACAACAAGCATGCCAGCTCTGCGGGCGGTGGCAACACCAACCAGGCCAGCGACAACGCCACGGTCGGCGGCGCCCCCACCCAGGAAGCCCCTGTGGTTCAAACCTGCGCCAACTGCGGCGTGATTGAATCCGTGCGCGCAGTGCAGCAAAAGGGCCAAGGCTCTGGCGTTGGCGCCGTGGCCGGTGGCGTACTGGGCGGCCTGGTCGGCAACCAGATGGGTAAAGGCAGCGGCAAGACAGCCCTGACCGTGCTGGGCGCCATCGGCGGCGGCCTGGCCGGCAATGAAGTGGAAAAGCAGCAGAAAGCCTCCACCGTGTATGAAGTTCGCGTTCGCATGGATGACGGCAGCACGCGCACTGTCATGCAAAGCACCGAGCCCGCAACGGGCTCCCGCGTTGAAGTCGATGGCAAAACGCTGCGCCCGCTGGCCGGCAACAACTGAGCCGAACCGGGCGCCACGGGCCCGGCATCAGGCCAGCGTCACACTGGCAATCAGGATCAACGACGATCCATTGCAACGCCCCCACCTCGGGGGCGTTGGCGTTTTTGCTGCCAAAAGGGCATCCAGCGCGACAATGCCAGACTCGCACAGGAATCCCATTTGACAATGCTTCTTTCCAGATATACATTGCCACACCGTTTTGTCACTTGATGCAGGTCAACCGCGATCCGGTGACAAATTGCCTTCGAGCAAGCCTGCATCGTGGGCTACAAAACAAGTCTTGCCTTCACTGGACCAGCTAGGAGACAAAAAGCATGTCCGAACACTTTGACGTCCTGATCGTGGGTGCCGGCCTGTCCGGCATCGGTGCAGCCTGGCACCTGACTCAGCAATGCCCCGACAAGACGTTCGCCATCCTGGAAGGCCGCGACACGATTGGCGGCACCTGGGACCTGTTCCGCTACCCCGGCATTCGCTCCGACTCGGACATGTACACCCTGGGCTACAACTTCAAGCCCTGGACCGAAAAGCAGGTCATCGCCGACGGCGATCGCATCCGCAACTACATCCAGGAAGTGGCCCGCGACGGCGGCTTCCAGAAGAAGATCCGCTTTGGCAGCAAGGTGGTCAACGCCTCTTGGTCGAGCGAAACGGCCACCTGGACCCTGGACGTGCAAAAGACATCCGGCGAGACCGTGCAGATGACCTGCGGCTGGCTGATGATGTGCTCGGGCTACTACAACTACGAAGCCGGCTTCACACCCGACTTCAAGGACAGCGAGTCCTTCAAGGGGCAGGTCATCCACCCTCAGTTCTGGCCAGAAAAGCTCGACTACAGCGGCAAGCGCGTGGTCGTGATCGGTTCGGGCGCCACCGCCATCACCCTGATCCCCTCGATGACGGACAAGGCCTCGCACGTGGTCATGCTGCAGCGCACGCCCAGCTACGTGGTCTCGGTGCCGCAGTTCGACCCGATGGTGCGCTTCCTGCTGAAGTTCCTGCCCGAGATGACGGTCTACAACATCAGCCGTGCTCGCAACAACTTCATCACCCAGGGCATCTTCAAGCTCTCGCGCAAATACCCCAACTTCATGCGCAAGCTGCTGCTCAAGCAGGTCAAGGCCCAGGTTGGCCCTGACTTTGACATGAAGCACTTCACGCCGCCTTACAACCCATGGGATCAGCGCCTGTGCGCCGTGCCCAATGGCGATATGTTCAAGGCCCTGCGCAAAGGCAAGGCTTCGGTGGTGACAGACCATATCGACCGCTTCGTGCCAGAAGGCATCTTGCTGAAGTCCGGCAAGGTCGAGAAGGCCGACATCATCGTGACCGCCACGGGCCTGAACCTGCGCCTGTTCGGCGGCATGAACATCGAGGTGGATGGCGAGCAAGTCGATATGGGCAAGCGCATCTCGTACAAGGGCCTGATGTTCAGCGACCTCCCCAACTTCTCGAACACACTGGGCTACACCAACGCCTCGTGGACGCTGAAGGCCGACCTGATCGCCGAGTACGTGTGCCGCCTGCTCAAGCACATGGACCAGACCGGCACGCGCATCGCCATGCCCAACCGCGACCCGAACGTCAAGGAAGCCCCGCTGCTGGACATGACCTCCGGCTATGTGGCCCGCGTGTCCCACCTCCTGCCCAAGGGCGCCGACCGCGCACCGTGGAAGCTCTACCAGAACTACGCGCTGGACAAGAAGCAGCTGCACAACGGCAAGCTGGAAGACGGCGTGATGACCTTCTCCAAGCCACGCAAGGTGGCGCGCCCCACGCAGCAGGCGGAGCCGCAAAAACGCTACGCGAGCTGATCGCCTGCGACACCCCCTTGAAACGCCCCTTCAACAGGGGCGTTTTTCATGGTGAACGTTCAAGCCTGCGCCGTGCCCACCATGCCACCCAAGGCAGCCAGAAGACGCTCACACTGCGCGTCCGTCCCGACCGTGATGCGCAGGAATTGCGCAATACGCGGCTGAGGGAAGTGCCGCACCAAGATGGCCTGCGCCTTCAAGGCTTGCGCCAACTCAGCCGCATCGCGTTGAGGATGCCGTGCAAACACGAAGTTGGTGGCGCTGGGCAAGACCTCAAAGCCCAAGGCGTCGAGCCCTTGCGTCAATCGATCCCGGCTTTGCATCACGCGCGAACAGGTCTGGGTGAAATAGCCTTGCGCGGCAAACGAGGCCACGGCGCCCGCCTGCGCCAACCGGTCCAGTGGATAGGAGTTGAAACAACCCTTGATGCGCGCCAGCCCCTCGATCAACTCGGTTGAGCCCAGCGCATACCCCACACGCAAACCAGCCAACCCGCGAGACTTGGACAGCGTCTGCACCACCAGCAGATTGGGATGGCGATCCAGCAGGTTCACGGCGCTCTGCGCGCCGAAGTCCACATAAGCCTCATCGACCAGCACGACACGGTTCGGGTGCAGGCGCAGCAAGGCCTCGATCTGATCGAGTGGCAAGGCGATGCCGGTGGGCGCGTTGGGATTGGCGATCACCACCCCCGCACACACGCCGTCCGGTCGCGCATAGCCCTGCAGGTCAACACTGAAATCGGCCCGCAAGGGCACCGTCTCGCAAGGGATGCCGTAGAGCTGGCCATAAACGGGATAGAAGCTGTAGCTCACGTCCGGCATCAGCAAAGGGCCACCGTGCCGAAAGAAGGCCTGAAATGCGTGGGCCAGCACCTCGTCGGAGCCATTGCCCACGAAGACCTGCTCAGGCGTCACACCATGGTGCGTGGCGATGGCCTGCCTCAGCGCCGAAGACTGCGGATCAGGATACAGACGCAGTGCGTCACCACCAGCCTGCCCGGACTGCGCGGCCCGCTGAATGGCGGCCAGCACCTCGGGCGCCGGGCCATAGGGGTTCTCGTTCGTGTTGAGCTTGACCAGGCCAGGCAGATCAAGCTGCTCGCCAGCCACATAGGGCTTCAACTGTTGGACCAGGGGGCTCCAGAATCGACTCATGAAAAGTGCCTCGCCAATGAAAAAGGCGCCTTGCGGCGCCTCGGGTGCTGTCTGAGCTGAAGTCTTGCTGCTTGGCTTGATCTTCTCAAGCTTGGTGCAAGACGCGCATGCAGGCATGACCACGGCGCCATGGCAAAGCATGGTGATGGTGGTGATGCAAGGAAGCAATCATGGCCTGCATGTTCATGGGCTCAGTATGGCACGAGCGGCGGATCAGTAAGAACCGCGGCCGCCGCGGTAACCACCGCCATTGCCGCCACCGAAGCCGCCCGAAGGACGATCTTCTTTTGGACGAGCCAGGTTCACGACCAGGGCGCGACCGTCAACGGTCTTGCCGTGCAG
>NZ_SCTN01000120.1 GCF_004297345.1 Aquabacterium sp.
TTTGCACTCAAGGTTGGCTGCCCGGCAGATGCCAATCAGCTTGCCTGCCTGCGTGCCAAATCTCAGGAAGCCCTGATCCAGGCGTCGCCTACGTACGCGGACATCGGTCGTGATGGCCTGGGCTGGCAGAACTTTGTTGATGGCGAGATGATCACGGGCGATGTCTTTCCCGCCTTGTCCAAGGGCAACTTCAACAAGGTGCCTGTGATGGTGGGCACGACCAAGGACGAGGGCAGGGGGTTCATTCCTCTGTCGTTTGATCTGGATGGCACACCGATGACGCAAGACGAGTATGTACAGGCCACGAAGAAGTTCATTGGCAATGTCATGCAGCCGCTCTTGTCAGACGTGATGTATCCCTCCGGCAAGTTCGGTGGGCCCGCGCAGGCCTACTCGCAACTGGTCACGGATGGCTGGTTTGCCTGCCAGAGCAGTGAAGTGGCTTATCGGGCCAGTGGCCACGTGCCCACCTATGCCTATGAGTTTGCCGATCGCACGGCACCTGAGTATGTTCACGATCCATTCATGGCCTCAGGCGCTTTTCATGCATCGGATTTGCTGTACTGGTTCCAGACGGCCGTGGGCGGTGCGCCGCTGAGCCTGAACCCAGCGCAAAAGCGCTTGTCGGACCAGATGATGCGGTACTGGAAGCGCTTCGCCGAAACGGGGCAGCCGGATCAGTCCGGATCAGACGACCCGAGTTGGCCGAAGTTCAACAAGCTCAGCACGCCCTTCCTGACCTTGGTGCCAGACGCCATCAACACGCAGGATTGGGGGGCTTTCCAGCGTGCGCATCAGTGCACAGCCTGGTCGGTTCTGTACGCCATGCGCTCGCTGGGCTTGTCCTGATCGCGTGATCAGAGCTTGGGTAGCTCCAGCGCCTCTGGCTGGTGGCCTTGCATGATCAACCAGTCGCGCAAGGCCAGGCCGGTGGCGGCTGGCCAGTAGCGCGCCTTGGCAGGCTCGATCCGCTTGTAGTCCACCAGCTCTTCGTTCAGCACGATCTCGCCCGTGGCGGGCACGTGATAAGCAATGATGAGCTGGTTCAGCTTGGGGAAGATGTAGTGGCCGATGAAGTTGGCCGCTTGCGCCTGCAGGTTCAACTCTTCCTGCACTTCGCGCATGACCGCCTCGTGCGGGCTGAGGTCGGTCTTTTCCAGAAAGCCGGTGATCAAGGCATAGAAGGGCACCGGCCAGGCGCGGTTGCGTGCCAGGATGATGTGGCCTTCGTGTTCCACCACCGCAGCGACCACGGGCGTGGGGTTGTCCCAATGCACAAAGCCGCAGGCTTCATCGGGGCAGGCGTGGCGGGCAATGCCTTCATTGATCGTGGCTTGCAGGGGCTTGGCGCATTGCGGGCAGAAGTTGAATGCCATCTGTCGGTCTCTCCTTGATGTGATGCCGCGCAGCCTGGGCCCGTTCACACTCCATCTACACGGAGGTGATCAAGCCGCTGGCGGTGGTACAGACAGCCTAACCGACTTGAGCAAGGCTCGCTGGAACCGGCTGGAGCTCACGGCCAGGATTTGCTGGTGGACAGGTGTCAGCGAGGCCCAGTTGGCCTCGAACCGGGCCAGGCCTTGCGCAAGCCCTTCGGCCGAGCCCGCGATCGCGATGTCATTGCCGCCTTCGTCCGATTCAGCCGAGATCAGTGCGCCAGCAAAGGCCTTGCCCAGGCGGCGCATCACTTCGCGCGTCTGTTCGGTGTCGGCCTGCACATTGGCCACGAGCCAGCCACCTGGGTTCAGTGCCGCGCGGCAGTGTTGGTAGAAGCTGCGCGAACACAGGGCTTCCGGCAGGCCCTGGCCGGTGAAGCCATCCACCAGGATCACGTCATAGGTGTGGGGCGGTTTGCGCACAAAGCGGGCGCCGTCATCACAGACGATGCGCAGGCGGTCACTGTCTGGCGGGATGAGGAAGTCATGCCGCATGTCGATCACGTCCTGATTGATTTCGACCACGGTCAGGTCGGCATCCGGCAGGTGCTTGTGCATGTACTTCAACATGGAGCCGCCACCCAGCCCGATCATCAGGATCGAACGAGGCGCCGGGTTGAAGAGCAGGAAGCCCATCATCGCGCGGGTGTAGTCCAGCACGAGCTCGTCTGGCGCGTCCAGGCGCATGCAGCTTTGAATCAGCGAGGACTCGAAACTCAGGGAAACGGTCTGGCTGTTGGTGTGGAGGCGCGGCCTCTCGAAGGGGGTGTCATTCACGATGAGCCGAGTTTAGGGCATGCCGGGTTTGTCCTTCGTTCACTTATCAACTGGTATGATAAGCTGACCGCATGGAAAAGTTGTTGGATCCCATTCTTCGACAGCCCTTGTCGGATGCTCTTTATGTGCAACTCAAGGGCAAGATCATTGACGGCGAGTTGAAGCCGGGCGATCGCCTGCCTTCCGAGCGTGTGCTCAGTGAGGAGTCCGGCGTGAATCGGGGTGCCGTGCGTGAGGCCATCAAGCGCCTGCAACAGGCGGGCCTGGTGGTGGTGAAGCAGGGTGGCAAGCATGAAGTGCTGGATTACCGCCAGCAAGGCAGCCTCGAGTTGTTGCCCAGCCTGCTGATCGACAGCAAAGGCATGGTCGATCCCAAGGTGGTGCGCGACATCATGGGCATGCGCTCGGCACTGGCACCAGAGATCGCGGCAGAAGCCGCGCGCCTGGGCGGCCCAGCCTTGGCGGACAAGCTCGATCCGGTACTGTGCGTGATGTCGGGCAGCTTGCATGACCTGTCTGCCTTGCAGGTTGGCGCCATGCATTTCTGGCAGACCCTGGCCATCGCCAGCGACAACATCGCTTATCAGCTGGCTTTCAACTCGATGCGCCGCACTTATCACAAAGCTTGGGACAAGTTGACGTATGTGATGGCGCGCGAGTTCCAGGATCTGGACAATCTCAAAGCGATTGCTGCCGCGGTGGGCCGATCGGATCCCGAGGCCGCGCGTGTGGCCGCTCGGGCTCACGTTGAATTGGGCCGTCAGGCTCTGGAAGCTGTTTTCTCGGCTGTCTGATTGCCAGGAGTTCGCCATGTCTGCACTGCGCGCCACCGATACGGTCATGCCCACGGCCGAAGACACCGTCCACCGCAACCCGATGCGGCCGCCTGTTGATTCGCCGCGAACGCCTGGGCAGGCTGTGCGCGTGTTCTTTGGGCATCCCAGTCCGCTCATCTTGCTGGTGACGCTGTTTGGCCTGGCTGCCCCGCGTTGGCAGGCCGGTGGCTTTGGCTGGCACGATGCCGCCATTGCCTTGGTGATCTGGGCCTGCTTTCCATTCAACGAGTGGCTGATCCACAAGTTCATCCTGCACTACCGTCCTCGGCAGATCATGGGCCTGACGGTGGACTTTTATCTGCCCAAGACCCATCGGCGCCATCATGCCGATCCGTGGAACCTCACCTGGGTGTTTGTGCCGCGCCATGTGCATGCGCTGGTGCTGGGTTTTCTGTCTGCGGTTTACCTGGTGGCGGGCTCGTGGCGGCCTGAGTTGCTCACCTTCGCCTTTGTCTACCTGCTGTTCGGCCTGCACTACGAGTGGGTGCATTACCTGACCCACATCACCTGGTGTCCGCCATTGGTTTATTACGAGCGTCGCGTGCTGGAGCACCGCTGGCACCACTTTCGCAACGAGAACTACTGGTGGGGTGTCTCTTTCGGTACCGGTGACCGCGTGCTGGGCACGGCGCCTGATGCCAAGGACACCGCCCGCTCGGGCACGAACAGGGATCTGGGTTTGAAGCGCTGAGCGCAGCTTTCCTGCACAACCTCTAAGCCGCACATACGCCGCACATACGCCACTGATACGCCACTCATACGCCAGGTGGCGTATTTCGCACTTTGAAGCCCCTGGGCACACTGAACGCATCGGATCTGAAAACAGCCTTCAAAGCTGATCAGAGACGTGACAAGCAAGCGTCAAGCGTTCACAAAACCCCACCGCTTCAAAGGAGCGAAATCCATGAGCATTTCTCGTCGCAGCGCCGTTCAAACCCTGTCCGCTGTCGCCCTGGGCGTCGCCGGTCTGGCACTCAGCACCATGGCCCAAGCCGCCGACACCATCAAGGTTGGCGTGCTGCACTCCCTGTCGGGCACCATGGCCATCTCCGAAACCGTGCTGAAGGACACCGTCCTGATGGCGATCGACGAGATCAATGCCAAGGGTGGCCTGCTGGGCAAGAAGCTGGAGCCTGTGGTGGTCGACCCCGCCTCCAACTGGCCTTTGTTTGCTGAAAAAGCCAAGCAACTGCTGACGCAAGACAAGGTGGCTGTGACCTTCGGTTGCTGGACTTCCGTGTCGCGCAAGTCGGTGTTGCCTGTTTACAAGGAAAACAACGGCCTGCTGTTCTACCCCGTGCAATACGAAGGTGAAGAGCTCGAAAAGAACGTGTTCTACACGGGCGCTGCGCCTAACCAGCAAGCCATTCCCGCTGTCGAGTACCTGATGAGCAAGGATGGTGGTTCTGCCAAGCGCTTCGTGCTGCTGGGCACCGACTACGTCTACCCACGCACGACCAACAAGATCCTGCGTGCCTTCCTGAAGTCCAAGGGTGTCGCTGACGCCGACATCATGGAGGAGTACACCCCCTTCGGTCACTCCGACTACCAGACCATCATCGCCAAGATCAAGAAGTTCGCTTCTGAAGGCAAGAAGACCGCTGTGGTCTCCACCATCAATGGCGACTCCAACGTGCCTTTCTACAAGGAACTGGGCAACCAGGGCCTGAAGGCCAAGGACGTGCCCGTGGTCGCCTTCTCTGTGGGTGAAGAAGAGCTGCGCGGTGTGGACACCAAGCCTCTGGTCGGCCACCTGGCTGCCTGGAATTACTTCATGTCCATCAAGAACCCGACCAACGACGAGTTCATCAAGAAGTGGTCGGCTTACGCCAAGGCCAAGGGCATCGCCGGTCACAAGGACAAGCCTTTGACCAATGACCCGATGGAAGCCACTTACATCGGCATCAACATGTGGGCCCAGGCTGTGAAGAAGGCCGGCTCCACCGATACCGACAAGGTGATCGCAGCCATGGGCGGCCAGACCTTCAAGGCACCAGGCGGTTTCATGTCCACGATGGACCCCAAGAACCACCACCTGCACAAGCCTGTGTTCATCGGCGAAGTGAAGGCTGATGGTCAGTTCAAGGTCGTATGGAAGACACCTGGTCCTGTCAAGGCTCAACCTTGGAGCCCCTTCATCGAAGGCAACGACAAGAAGAAGGACGAGCCCGAAGTCAAGTGAGGCCAAGCGATCGCTTGATCACGCGAGTGCCCGTCCTCGCTAACTGACGGGATGAACCATGAGCAGAGCGATTCGCCCCGTTGGGGTCACCAACGGGGCGCTTTTTTTTCTGCTGACATCCTGAGACAGGACATGCCTGTGAAGACACACCACGCTGAGAAACGCCCGTACGGCAAGACGACGATCACGTCGCGCTTGAGTCGGGCCATGTCGACCACCTTGCTGACCCTGACCATGGGCGCAACGTTGGGCTTGAGCATGGGGCAGCGAGAAGCCCACGCACTGACTGCCGAAGAGGTGTATTCGATTGCATCCGGCGACAACGATGCACGCATCGCGGCCCTTCAGAAGCTGGCCACCAAAGGTGATCCAGCCTTGCCTGCATTCCTGGAGGCCTTGGCTGCCGATACCGTGAAAGTTGCGGGCAACAAAGCCTACATCGTCTATGGCGACGACGTGAAGGACGCGGCAACCGGCGCGCCCGCCAAGCTGCCAGAGGGCGCCGAAGACGTGGTCAACAACAACCGCATGAGCAGCGAGATTGAAGCTGCGCTGGCCGCTGGCAAGCTGGCTTCGCCGGATGTGGCTGCCCGTGCAGAGGCGATCGACGCCTTGTCCAAGGCCGCTGACGAGTCCAAGCTGCCTGTGATCGACAAGGCCCTGGCTGCCGAGACGGACGCCAAGCTCAAGACTTTGCTCAAGGCCGTTCGAGCCAAGGCCATGCTGACATCGTCGGATGCGGGTACGCGAATAGAAGCGATCAAGGCGCTGGCGGAAGACGCTACGCCTGAAGCCCGTGCCCTTTTGATGGAGCGCATGGCTGGCACGGACGAAACTGATCCTGCCGTGAAGGGCTCTTTGCAGTTCGCCCTCGACAAGGTCAATCGCAAGCTGGCCTGGGGTGAATATGCAGGCGTGCTGTTCACGGGTATCAGCCTGGGCTCGATCCTGTTGCTGGCCGCGCTCGGTCTGGCTATCACCTACGGCCTCATGGGCGTGATCAACATGGCTCATGGCGAGTTGATGATGATCGGCGCTTACGCCACGTACGCGGTTCAGAACGTGTTCCGCAATCATTTTCCGGGGGCATTCGACTGGTACATCGTGCTGGCTGTGCCAGCCTCCTTCCTGGCTGCAGCGTTGGTTGGCGCTGTGCTGGAGCGTGGCGTTTTCCGCTTCCTGTATGGCCGGCCACTCGAAACCCTGCTGGCCTCCTGGGGTGTGAGCCTGATGCTGATGCAAGGCGTGCGCAGCTTGTTTGGCGCGCAGAACGTACAGGTGGAAAACCCCTCGTGGATGTCCGGTGGCTTTGACATCCTCAGCAACCTGACCTTGCCTTACAACCGTCTGGTCATCATCGCTTTCGCGGCCCTGGTGCTGGTGGGCATGACGCTGTTGATTGCGAAAACTCGCCTGGGTTTATTCGTGCGCAGCGTCACGCAGAACCGCCCGATGGCCTCCTGCATGGGCGTGAACACAGCCCGTGTGGACACCATGGCCTTCTCGTTGGGGGCAGGTATCGCCGGTCTGGCTGGTTGTGCGCTCTCGCAGATTGGCAACGTGGGCCCTGACCTTGGTCAGAACTACATCGTGGATTCGTTCATGGTGGTGGTGCTGGGTGGCGTGGGCCAGATCGCCGGCACCGTTTACGCCGCATTGGGCCTGGGCCTGATCAACAAGTTCCTGGAAGGTTGGGCGGGTGCCGTGCTCGCCAAGATCATGGTGCTGGTCATCGTGGTGATCTTCATCCAGAAACGTCCGCAAGGTTTGTTTGCAATGAAAGGCCGCAGTGCGGAAGCCTGAGGAAAGCAACAACATGAGTGCAGTGATGACTTCTTCTCTTGCCATGCCAGGCATCGCCGTCCCGCGCAGTGCGCTGGGCTCCAAAGGCTGGACCGCCGTGGCCGCCGCCGTGATCACGGTGATGGTGCTGGTGCCCATGCTCAATCTGCAGGTGCCAGTTGATTCGGCCTTGCATCTGTCCGACTATGCGGTGGCCTTGATCGGCAAGATCATGTGCTACGCCATCTGTGCCTTGGCCATGGACCTGATCTGGGGCTATACCGGCATCCTGTCGCTGGGCCACGGTCTGTTCTTCGCGCTGGGCGGCTACGGCATGGGCATGTACCTGATGCGCCAGATCGGCCGTGACGGCAGCTACCACGCGGATCTGCCTGACTTCATGGTCTTCCTCGACTGGAAAACCGTACCCTGGCACTGGACATTCAGCGAGTCCTTCATCGCGCAGATGATCCTGGTGGTGCTGGTGCCGGGCCTGCTGGCCTTCGTGTTCGGCTTCTTTGCATTCCGCTCGCGGATCAAGGGCGTGTACTTCTCGATCATCACGCAGGCGATGACGTTCGCGGCCATGCTGCTGTTCTTCCGCAATGAAACGGGTTTTGGCGGTAACAACGGCTTCACCGATTTCAAGCGCATTCTGGGCATTCCCATCGCGCAGCCTTCTACCCGTATGGTGCTGTTTGTGCTCACCGGCATGACGCTGATTGGCTTTTACCTGATGGCTCGCTGGTTGGTGAACACCAAGTTCGGGCGCGTGCTGCAAGCCATCCGCGATGCGGAGAACCGCGTCATGTTCTGCGGCTACAACCCGCTGGCCTACAAGCTGGCCATCTGGACGCTGTCGGCCGTGATGTGCGCCATCGCCGGCGCCTTGTATGTGCCACAGGTCGGCATCATCAACCCCAGTGAGATGTCGGCTGCCTCAGGTATCGAGATCGCGATCTGGGCGGCCGTGGGCGGGCGCGCCAGTTTGATCGGCCCGATCATCGGCGCGTTTTTTGTCAACGGTGCCAAGAGCTGGTTCACCCAGGCCTTCCCTGAGTTCTGGCTCTACTTCCTGGGTGCCTTGTTCATCCTGGTGACGCTGTACCTGCCACACGGCATCGTCGGTGGTGTGAAGAAGCTGCTCAACAAAAATGCCGAGGTGAAAGCATGACCCCAGATTTGATGGAAGCGGGCACCGAAGCCCTGAACAAACACCTGGGCATGCCCAGCACAGCGGGTGAGTCAGGCGGGCGCGAGGCGACCTATGGCCGTGTGGTCGAGCCAGATCAATTGGATGTGCGCCACGGCTCTATCCTGTATCTGGACGACATCTCCGTGAGCTTCGATGGCTTCAAGGCCTTGAACAAGCTGAGCCTGAACATCGCCGCAGGCGAGATGCGCTGCATCATCGGCCCCAATGGCGCGGGCAAGACCACGATGATGGATGTCATCACGGGCAAGACCAAACCTGACGCCGGTACGGCCTTCTTCGGTTCGACCATCGACCTGCTGGCCAGACGTGAAAACGAGATCGCCCAGATTGGCATTGGGCGCAAGTTTCAGAAGCCCACGGTGTTCGAGCAACTCAGCGTGTTCGAGAACCTGGAGCTGGCCTTGAAGGCTGATCGCCGCGCCCGTGCCTCGGTGTTCTTCAAGCTCAGCAGCGAACAGCTCGATCGCATTGGCGCCATGCTCAAGCTGATCCATTTGAAGGCGCACGCTCAGCGCACGGCGGGTTTGCTGTCACACGGGCAGAAGCAGTGGCTGGAAATCGGCATGCTGCTGATGCAGGACCCCAAATTGCTGATGCTCGACGAGCCCGTTGCGGGCATGACGGATGAAGAGACCGAGCGCACTGCCGAGCTGTTCCTGTCGCTGGAAGGCGCGCACTCGCTGGTGGTGGTGGAGCACGACATGAAGTTCATCGGCGAGCTGACCACGCAAGGGGTGAATGCGGCGAAGAAGAAGGTCACGGTGTTGCACGAAGGCTCGGTGCTGGCAGAAGGCACCTTGGCGGATGTGCAGGCCAATGAGAAGGTCGTTGAGGTTTACCTCGGTCGTTGATCGGCTGTGTTTCAAGGAACAAGAAGATGCTGAACGTAGAAGCCGTCAACCAGTATTACGGTGGCTCGCACATCCTGCGTGGCCTGGATTTCGAAGCCAAGGTGGGTGAGGTCACGGTGGTGCTGGGCCGCAATGGCGTGGGCAAGACCACGCTGCTCAAGAGTCTGATGGGGCTGGTGCCTATCAAGTCAGGTGCGATCAAGCTGGGCGGTGAGGCCATCGACAAGCTCAAGCCTTATGAGCGCGTGCGACTGGGCGTGGGCTATGTGCCCCAGGGACGCGAGATCTTCGGGCGCCTGACGGTGGCCGAGAATCTGCAGATGGGGCTTGCCAGCAAACCCGGCAGCGCCAAGGTGCCCGAGCAACTGTTCGAGTTGTTTCCCGTGCTCAAGCAAATGATGCACCGCCGCGGGGGTGACCTGTCAGGCGGGCAGCAGCAGCAACTGGCGATCGCACGCGCTCTGGCTGCCGGCCCCAAGATCCTGATCCTGGATGAGCCAACGGAAGGTATCCAGCCCAGCATCATCAAGGACATCGGGCGTGCCATTCGCAAGTTGGCCGATGAAGGCTTGAACGGCCAGAAGATGGCGGTGGTGCTGGTCGAACAGTTCTATGATTTCGCCGCCGAACTGGCTGATCAGTACCTCGTCATGGAGCGGGGCGAGATCATTCGGCGTGGCCGCGGTGCGGACATGGAAACCGATGGCGTGCGGCAGTTGATGTCGATCTGACTTGCTTGGGGGCCGCAAACCACGGTCTGCCATCACAAGGGATGCGTGACCAGCCTGAAATCCGGATCTTCCGGATAAGGCTTGACCGTGAAGCCCAGGCTGCGCATCAGTCTCAGCATGCCATCGTTATTGGTCAATACCAGGCCGATGATCTCGGTCAGACCGCGCTCGCGGGCCACATCCATGATGCTTTCCATCAAGCGTGAGCCCAGTCCCTTTCCACTGAAGGCATCTGCAACTACCAGAGAGAACTCACAGCTGGTCTGGTCCGGGTTGGTGATGTAGCGTGACACGCCGATGATGCGATCGCGCTCCACGATCTCGCCGTTCTCTTGTGCCTGGCGTTCCTTGTAAACCGCCACGAGGGCCATTTCACGGTCATAGTCGATCAGCGTCAGCTTGGCCAGCATGGTCGGCGGGAGCTCGGTCATGCTGGACACGAAGCGGAAGTAGCGACTTTCTGACGACAGGCTTTGCACCAGCTCTTGAAGCATCTGTGCATCGTCTGTGTGGATGGGGCGAATGGTGTACTCACCGCCGTCGCGCAAAGGCCAGATCTGCTCGTAACGCGCCGGGTAGGGGAGGATAGGCAGATGACTGTAAGCACCCGCGCGCCCACCAATGACGTGAGGGCCACTGTCGATGACGATGCGTGCATCGACGGCCACGGCGCCATCTTCGTCGATGATGAGCGGGTTGATGTCCATTTCGCGAAGCTGGGGCAGTTCGCACACCATTTCAGAGACACGCAGCAGCACGCGCTCCACGGCATCCAGATCCACGGGCTGAAGGCCGCGCCATTCGCCCAGTGTTTCGGCTACGCGAGCTCGTTCGATCAGTCGCCGTGCGAGGTACTGGTTGAGGGGCGGCAATTCCATGGCGCGGTCATTGATTAGCTCGATCATGGTGCCACCCGCACCGAAGGCCACCACAGGGCCGAACGCATCGTCGGTAACCACGCCGATGCAGATCTCGCGACCAGCGCGTGTGCGCGCCATTTGCTGCACGGTCACACCATTGATGCGCGCTTCAGGGCTCAAGCGCTTGACCCTGTCCATCATGTCGTTGTAGGCGTCGCGCACGCCAGCACCGCTGGTGATGTTGAGCGTCACGCCCTGCACATCTGACTTGTGAGAGATGTCCGGCGAATCGATTTTGAGCGCCACCGGGAAGCCCAGTTGGGTGGCGATCATCATGGCTTCATGCGCGCTGCGCGCCAGGATGGTCTCTGTCACCGGTATGTGAAAGGCCGACAGCAGGCTCTTGGATTCCATCTCCGTGAGCACCTTGCGGCGTTCAGCCAGCACACATTCGATCACCAGGCGCGCACCTTCGATGTCGGGCTTGGCCAGCGTTGACAGTGGCGGCGGGGTTTGTTGCAGCAGTTGCTGGTTCTGGTAGAAGGAGCTGAGGTAGCCGAAGGCCCCCACCGCTGACTCGGGGGTGCGGTAAGTGGGGATGTTGGCGTCATTGAGCACCACGCGGGCGTCGGCCACGGCGTCATCGCCCATCCAGCATGTCAGCAAAGGTTTGGACAAATCTGGCTTGCAGCTGACCACGGCCTTGGCGAAGTCCACTGGCGCGGTGCCGAGTTTGGGTGAATAGATCACCAGCAAGCCATCGACATGGCTGTCTCTATTGGCCGATTCCAACGCGGCTTTGAAGTGCTCGGGTGTGGCGTCTTCAGACAGATCGATCAAATCGACCAGTGAGGCCAAGGCCGGCAATACGGCTTGGAGCGCCTTTGCCGTTTCGGCCGACAACTGACCCAGGGCCAGCTCGATATCATGAATCCGGTCGGCAGCCAGTACACCCGGGCCGCCACCATTGGTGAGAATGGCCAGTCGTTTGCCCACAGGCCGGACACGTGATGCCAGACACTTGGCGGCAGAGAACATCTCGTCAAAGGATTTCACGCGCACGGCGCCGGCACGGCGCAAGGCCGCATCGAAGACCTCGTCATCGCCCACCATGGCAGCGCTGTGGGTACGCGCGGCGGCTTGGCCGGCGGAGTGTCGTCCAGCTTTGAGCACGATCACAGGCTTGGCATTGGCTGCAGAACGCAGGGTACTCATGAAGCGCCGTGCGTCCCAAATGCCTTCCATGTAGATCAGGATGCTCTGGGTTTTGGGGTCGTTGGCCAGGAAGTCCAACGCCTCAGCCAAGCCCACGCTGGCATGCGGCCCCAGCGATACGACGGATGAGAAGGACACGGCGTTCCTGGCGGCCCAATCCAGCATGGATGCCGTCAGAGAACCGGATTGAGATACCAAGGCCAAGGGGCCAGCTTCGGCCAGAGGCCCCAAGGTGCTGGCATTGAGCCCCAGGGACGGGCGCTGAAAGCCCAGGCAGTTGGGGCCCAGCAGGTAGATGCCTTCTCTGCGCGCCTGCTTGTGCCAGGCCGAGGCGAGGTCGCTGTCCACGCCGCTGGAGAGCACCATCACCGCCTGACAGGCCATGCGCGCCGCCAGTTCGATGGCCGCAGGCACTTCGGATGGGGGCAAGGCAATGATGGCAAGATCGGCT
This sequence comes from Aquabacterium sp., assembly GCF_004297345.1. Classification (GTDB taxonomy): domain Bacteria; phylum Pseudomonadota; class Gammaproteobacteria; order Burkholderiales; family Burkholderiaceae_C; genus Aquabacterium. The sequence goes on from NZ_SCTN01000120.1 coordinate 12,338, forward strand.
TTGATCTCCATGAGGTCTGCCAGCGTGCCGCTTGTCTGCGTGCTGACAAATTGCAAGGTGCCGTTGAAGCGCTGGCCCTTCAGGGCTTGAAGCAGGGCAGGGGCGTGCGGGCTTTGCGCATGCTCCGGATGAGCCGCATCAGCGAAGACCACAATAGCCTTTGGCGCAAACAGCGGAGCGAGGTAGTGCGCATCCATATGGCGTGCTTTCTCAGGCCCTGATCAGGGCTTTGACGTGTGCGGCGACTGAGCGGCTCAGCGGGCTGAGTACGTAGCCACCCTCCAGGCAGGAGATGACGCGACCTTGGCAATGGCGATCAGCCAAGGCCATGAGTTGTTCCGTGACCCATTCGTAATCTGCTTCGGTCCATCCCAGATTGCCCATGTCATCTTCGCGGTGCGCGTCAAAGCCTGCCGAGATGTAGATCAATTGCGGGCGAAATGCATCCAGCGCAGGCAACCAGTGTTGCAACACAGCGTCTCTGAAGGCATCTTTTCCTGAACGCGTTGGCAGTCCGACGTTGACCATATTGGGGCCGATGGCCTCTTCGCCGTTGAACGGGTAGAGCCCCTTTTCGAAAGTCGAACACATCAGCACGCGCTGATCGCCCCGGAAGATGTCCTCACTGCCGTTGCCGTGATGAACATCGAAATCGATCAGGGCAACGCGTTCAAGGCCATGCACGTTCAGCGCATGCCGGATCCCCACAGCCACATTGTTGAAGAAGCAAAACCCCATGGCGGCTTCACGTTCGGCATGATGACCTGGTGGGCGAACGGCGCAAAAGGCTGTGCTGGCTTGATTGCTCAGGATCAGGTCGGTGGCTTCGATGACAGCCCCCGCGGCCCGAAGCGCTGCACGCAATGTGTGCGGACCCATGCTGGTGTCCGGATCTACTTGAACAATACCTTCTGTCGGCGAGCTCGCCATCAACTCTTGCACATATAGCGCCGAGTGGGCCCTGGCCAGTTGTTCTGGCGTGGCCAATGGCGCATCGTGGGGAACCATGTGGTCCAACAGGCCTTTGATCAGCAATTGATCCCGGATGGCGCCCAGACGCTGCGGGCATTCCGGATGCTGAGGGCCCATGTCGTGGCGGACGCAGTCCGGGTGAGTGATGTACGCTGCCAGCATCAGATCTTCTCCTGATCGACAGTTTCGCATGCCTTGTCAGGCGCGTCGATCAAACTGAAGAATCGCGTTGGCGACAGACGAAAGCGGCAAGACTTCGTCCACCGCCTTGAGTTGAATGGCCTCCATCGGCATGCCAAACACGATGCAGGAGGCTTCATCTTGTGCGATGGTGCGGGCGCCCCGGTCGTGCAGCAGCTTCATCCCTCGCGCGCCGTCATTGCCCATGCCCGTGAGGATGATGGCCAATGCGTCTTTGCCAGCGCACTCCACCGTTGATTGAAAGAGCACATCCACGGATGGCTTGTGCCTGTTCACGGGGGGGCCGTCTGTCACCACAGTCCAGTATTGCCCGCCGGACTTGCGCAATTGAAGGTGTTTGCCCCCCGGTGCAATCAAGGCCAAGCCTCGCTCAACGCGATCGCCGTCTTTGGCTTCGCGTACATTGATGGCGCACAGGGCATCCAGACGTTGTGCGTACATGGCCGTGAAGCGCTCCGGCATGTGCTGCACGATGACGATGCCCGGGCAGTCTCTGGGCAAGGCCAGCAAAACGGCTTCGATGGCCTGTGTACCGCCCGTGGATGCGCCCAAGACCACGGGTTTGTTCATGGCCAAGGCGTGTACACCTACCAGCGCTGCAGGAGATTTGGCTGTTGCAGTCGGCTGGGCCGAGGCGAGGGGCTGCAGTGCTCGGGGCCTTGCCCGCGAGGCGGTCTTGAGGGTTTGCAACAGCTCATGCCGTGACGTCTCGAGGAACTGCTTCAGGCCCAGTCTCGGCTTGGCGATGACGGCGATGGCGCCTGCAGCGAGTGCATCGAGCGCCATCTTGCCGCCGTGTTCAGTCAAGGTCGAGCAGATCACGGTGGGGATGGGCATGTCCGCCATGATCTGCCGCAAGAAGGTCAAGCCGTCCATGCCTGGCATTTCGATGTCGAGCAACAGCACATCAGGTCGTGTCTGGCGGACGATAGGGTCTGCAATCAGTGGGTTAGGGGCGCTGCCCATCAAGGTCAGGTCCGGATCACCCTCCAGCATCAGCGCCAGGGTTTGCCGTACGATCGCCGAGTCATCGACGACATAGACCTTGATGGACGGCTTGTTGCTCATGCGGATGTCGGGACGGCGGTGACCTTGGGGGCATCCGGACCAACTGTCCAATGCAATTGGCGATAGTAGTTGCCGCCCACATCAACTGACAGCACGTTGACCCCCATGTCAGCCAGTGCTTCGAGCGCCCATTGCGCATTGTGGTCGCCTACGGTCGTGCCTTCCACGAGGCCAGGGAACATGTTGCCACCACCGTATACATAGGCCTCGCACAAGGAGGCCGAAAGGCCTCGAGATTGCAGCATCTCGACCATCGTCTGTAGCGCCACCGAGGCGTCGGATGTGGATGGACTTCGGTGGCGGGTGTCCTGCGTCGAGTGCACGATGTGGCACATCGCGCCGATGGTGCGGCGGGGATCGGTCAAGATGATGGACACACATGAACCGAGCAAGGTCTGCATGCGATCGCCACGCCCACCCAACGCGACATCGCCAGGATGCAGCACGAGGACTGGTTCGGCTTGCGTCATGCTTGCCCGCTTTTCGCAGCGAGCTTGCGAAAAGCACCTGGTTCCAGCGATTGCATGGGGGTGTCGCACTGAATCCGTCCTTCGGCCATGCCAATGAAGAACAGACCGCCCACGCGCAGTTGGCTCAGTACACGGTCAATGACTTGTCGTTTGGTTTGATTGTCGAAATAGATCAGCACGTTGCGCAGGAAGATCACATCAAAAGGGCCGAGCGGTTCGATGTCCTGGCAGAGGTTCAGCTGACCGAATCTCACATGTGACTTGATGCTGTCGTTGATTTGCACCAGCCCTTGCGCTTCGCCTTCGCCGCGCAGGCAGTAACGTTTGAGGTGTTCGTCAGAAACCTCTCTCAAGCGGGTTTCAGGATAGATGGCCTCCACGGCGCCTTGCAGCACCCGGTCGCTGATGTCTGTGCCCAGTATGGACCAGTCCTGCCCGATACAGCCTTGCCGTTGCAGGTCTGACAAGAGCATGGCGGTGCTGTATGCCTCATCGCCATAGGACGATGCCGCGCTCCATACTTTCAGCCTTTGAGGGCGTGAATGGCGCAACTCCTCCTCAAGCAGATTGAAGTGCCTGCGCTCGCGGAAGAAGTAGGTCTCATTGGTTGTGAGCAGGTCTACCGCCACCTGAAACTCTTCATCGTCAGGCCCGCCGTAGATCAGTGCATAGTAGTCGTCGAAGCTTTTAAGCCCCAGTTGCTGCATGCGGGTGGACAGCCTGGATGCCACCAAGGCCTTTTTCGAGTCTGTGAAAGACAGCCCAATGGTGGCGTGCATCAGATTGGCGATGCTCTTGTAGGTAGGGTCTCCCAGCGTCTTCATGGTCAGTTTGCCTTAGCTGATCAGTGATGCTTGCGCGTTGTCGCACAGTTCGGCCATCTCTTGTACATCCAAGGCACGGTCTGGTTCGAGCAGGATGACAAAGCGCTTGCCCACCTTGCCTATACCCATGATGAAATCCCGCCTCACTGACGTGCCGAAATCAGGTGGCGCCTCGATCTGATCGGGGCCGATCTTGAGTACTTCACTCACCGCGTCAACCAGAAGGCCCAGCTCGGCGCGTTCGCCGCCACGCTTGGCATCGAAGATGACGATGCAACTCTTCTTGCTCAAGGCTGATGCCGGCCGCCCAAAGCGAGCGTTCAGATCGATCACAGGGACAACAGCGCCTCGAAGGTTGATGATGCCTCGAAGGAATGTCGGCATCAAGGGCACGGTGGCCATGGGCCCGCACTGAATGATTTCACGTACCGTACGGATGTCCATGCCCAGTACTTCGTCACCGAGCCAGAACGTGAGGAACTGCGTGGGTGCCACGTTCACAGCGGCAAGCGCTTTGTCTGCGGTCAGCTGATCACTCATGATGGCCTCCCTCAATAAGGTCGGAAATTGCCGCGTGTACCGGTGGCTGCCAGGGGTCTTGGGCTGCCGGCCTGTGTCCGGTTCGCGGAACGCATGGGCGAGTTGGGCGCGCGGCGATCTACCTGTGCTTCAGTCTCGCCTTTGCCTTTGCGCAAGGGGGTTTCATCGCCGCCGAGATCGAAGAACGCCACGGATTGCAGCAGTTGCTCAGCTTGCCCTGAGAGTTGCTCAGACGTGGCGGCGAGCTCCTCTGAAGCCGATGCGTTCATCTGCGTTGTGTTGCTCAGTTGCCCCATCGCGCCGCCGATCTGCATGACGGATTGGCTTTGTTCCTGCGAGGATGCGGCAATTTCCTGAACCAGTTCGGATGTCTTCTGGATGGACGGCACGATTTCATCGAGGAGCTTGCCCGCGCGCTCTGCTGTGGATACGCTGTTGCCGGCCAGGTCGCCAATTTCCTTGGCCGCTTCCTGGCTGCGCTCCGCCAGCTTGCGAACCTCGTCAGCCACCACGGCAAAGCCCTTGCCATGCTCACCTGCGCGGGCCGCTTCAATGGCCGCGTTCAGTGCCAGCAAATTGGTCTGGTAGGCGATGTCGTCAATGATGGTGATCTTTTGCGCAATCTGCTTCATGGCCGTGACGGTTTGTGTGACAGCCGCGCCACCATCGCCGGCCTCCTTGCTGGCCTTGGTGGCCATGACGTCGGTGATGCGGGCGTTGTCGCTGTTTTGCGCAATTGATGCCGACATCAGCTCGATGGACGATGTCGTCTGCGTGACCGAACTGGCTTGCTCGCTGGCGGACTGCGACAGTGACTGCGCCGTCGCGCTGACCTGACCCGCTGCGCCTGTCAGCGCGTTGGCCGCTGCACGCACCTCATCAATGACGTTGGCCAGTTTCTCTGTGCCGGAGTTCGCGTCTTGCTTGACCTGATCAAAGATGCCTTCTGTGTCACGGGTGATCCGCTGGGTCAGGTCGCCTTCAGCCATGGCAGAAAACATGCGCCCCACATCGTCGATGATGGCCATCAGCTTGTCGCTGGCTGCATTCGCATCGCTTTTGACTTCAGCGAACGTGCCTTCATAGTCGTGGTCGATGCGCTGAGACAGATCACCTGATGACATGGCGCCCAGTACGCGACCGATGTCGTTGAAGATCACGGATGTTGTGTCCAGCAAAGCATTGACACCAGCACACAGATCTTTCACTGGCCCGCTTTTGCCTTCTAGCGGAATGCGTTGGGACAGGTCGCCGCGCATGGCGGCCGACGTGACGGCCTGAGCATGCTCAACGGAGGCTCGAAGCATGTTGTTGGCCAGAACCTCCTGCGTCACGTCGGAGGCGATCTTGATGACCTTGGTCACGCGACCCATTTCATCGCGCAGGGGGGCGTAGACCCCACGAACCCAGACCTCCTGGCCATTTTTCGTGATGCGCTTGAAGATGTCGTTCTGGGCCTTTCCTTCTGCCAGATCGCGCCAGAAGGATTGATAGGCAGGTTCATTGGCGTATCTGGGGTCCACGAACATCCTGTGATGCTTGCCCAGCACTTCATCGCTACGGTATCCCATCAGGCTCAGGAAGATGGCGTTGACGTTCAGCACATGGCCGTTCAGGTCGAACTCGATGTAGCCAGATACCGCGTCAATCGCCGCCAGGATGCCCTTGGCGTTCTGGCGTTCGAGTTCGGCTTCGGTGATGTCATACCGAACGCCCAGATACTTCATGGGCTTGCCGTTGTCGCCCATGATCGGGGCAATGACTGCGTCAACGTAATAGGGGGTGCCGTCCTTGGCTCGGTTCTTGATGACGCCGCGGAACATCTCGCCTCGGCCGATTGTGGCCCACAGCTTCTTGAACGTCTCCTTGGGCATGTCCGGGTGGCGGGTGGTGCTGTGCGGTTGCCCGATCAGCTCTTCACGGCTGTACTTGGACACCTCGACGAACTTCTCGTTGATGTTGAGGATGTCGCCCTTCTTGTCTGACTCCGAGACGATGCTCGTGACATTCATGATGTCGGTGCGGACTTTCAACTCTGTCTGCACTTCAGCCAGTCGGCTTTGCAGTTCTGCCTTGGCTGTTTCGGCTTCGGCCAAGGACTGTTTGTGTGCAGCCAGCGCGGCCTCGGCTTCTGTACGCGCGCGTTCGTGTTCCGTCACGCGCGCTTGCTGCTGCTGGAGTTCCGTGCCGACAAGCAGGCGGGCCAGCCAGGAAGGATGTGGGTGGTTCATGTTTGACTCCTACAGGTGAGAATTGGCCAGGGCTTTGCCATCGACCGGACGAGGCTGAGCGGCTAGTTGGCTGAGCGCAGCGGTATCAAAAATCAGAGCAACCTCGCCGGAGCCCAGAATCGATGAGCCTGATACGCCGCGCAGGCTGCGCAGCATCAGGCCCAAGGGCTTGATCACGGTTTGATGCTGTCCGAGCAAGTTGTCGACCATCACGCCGTAGCGGCGGGTACTGGATCGCACGACGACCACGCTGCTGCGATCCGGCGGAGGCGAATCAAGCGCGTACAGCGTGCGCAGGTTGACAACGGGCAAGACCTCTCCGCGTAACTCAACGCAGCAGCGGCCTCGCTCATCAACGGCGGTGGCGGTTTCCCGATCGGCGATGACCTCAACCACTGATTCAAGCGGCAAGATGAACTTGGACGCTCCGACGCTGACCAGGAAGCCATCAATGATCGCCAGCGTCAAGGGCAGGCGGATCTCCATGCAGGAGCCCTTGCCGACTTCGCTGGATATCGAGACGGAGCCGCGCAAGGCTTCCACATTGCTGCGCACCACATCCATGCCGACGCCTCGCCCGCTGAGGTTGGTGACCGTTTCGGCGGTTGAAAAACCTGGTGCGAAGATCAGATTGAGGATGTCGTTATCAGGAGGGACCACGCCTTGCTCAAGCAAGCCGCGCTCCCAGGCCCGGGCCAGGATCTTGTCGCGTTGAATGCCGCGTCCGTCGTCAACGATGCGAATCAGGATGCCTCCTGCCTCGTGACAAGCGTTCAAGGTGAGCGTGCCTTGTCTTGGTTTGCCTGCAGCAATGCGTTGCTCGGGTGTTTCAAGTCCATGATCAAGGGCATTGCGCACAAGGTGCATCAATGGGTCGGCAATGCGTTCGACCATGGCTTTGTCCAGTTCGGTATCGCCCCCAATGATCTCCAGCGTGACCTCTTTGCCCAGATCTGCTGCGGTGTCGCGTACCACGCGCCGGAAGCGGGCAAAGGTTTCTCCAATAGGCACCATGCGGAGTTTGAGGGTGCTGTTGCGTATGCCCTCTATCAGTCTGGAGACCTGCTGATTGGCCTCCAGCAAGGATCGCTGTTGCGTCTGACGTGCCAGCATGGCTGCACCGGCTCCCGCGATGACCAACTCGCCCAGGAGGTTGATGACTTCATCCAGGCGGTCCGCATGCACGCGGATGAAGGCGTTGTCGTCACCCGATCCCGTCGTGCCTGGCGCACCTCTTTGGCGCTGTTGCTTTTGCAGCGCCGCGGCCACCACAGTCGGGCTGATCGCCGCTGTTGACTGGAGCACCTCGCCCAGGCGCGGTGTGCTGTTGCCGGGCCCCGCTTCGCTCTGACTGTTCAGGCCTTGCAGCAACTGCACGCGCGTGATGGCGCCAGCGGCAACCAAGATCTCGCTCAGCCTGGGGTTGTCCGGCATCGACTCGATGAAGGCGATCACATCGTTCGGGCTCGCACCAGGTTCGATGATGTGCAGATCGCTGTCTTCACGTACGAACTTGAACGCCCGCTCGATCTCTTCATGTGTGGCTTCGGTATCCAGGCTGAACTGGAAGGCCAGGTGGCAGCTCTCAGGGTCGAAGTTCTCCAGCGTGGGAATGGCTTGGGTGTCGCAACTGATGGTGGGGATGCAGCCCAGCCCGCGGACGTAGTTCAACAAGGTCAAGGGATCGATGCCATGACGGAACGTGTCGGCTTCGAAGCGAATGGAGATCAGCCAACGACGTGCTCTGGATTCATCTTCCGGGGCGTCCACCGCTACCTTGGTTTGTGCGGGCGTATCCGCTGCGGCACGCGGGGTATCTCCCATCGCTGCCTTCAGGCGTGACACGAGCCCCTCTCTCAAGGTCAGCACCTCAGGGACATCCTGCTCGTCGCTTCGCGCGCTGTTTACCAGCGCGCGCATGGCGTCATTGCTTTGCAGCAGCAAGGTGCTGAGGGCAGGCGTCAGAGGTACCAGCCCCTCTCTCACTTTGTGCAGCAAAGCTTCCACATGGTGGGTGAAGGTCACGACCTTATCGAGACCAAAGACGCCAGCCGAGCCTTTGACTGTGTGCGCGCATCTGAACAACGCGTCCAGCAGGTTCCGGTCTTCGGGCGCGTCTTCCAGTTGCAAGAGCAACTGCTCGATGGCGTCACTTTGCTCGTTGGCCTCCATGATGAAGGCCGGCATCATTTCGTTGACGATGTCGTCGTCAGTGTTGTGCTGGCTCATTGGGCAGCGCCTTTTCTTTCTGGCGAGCCGAGCAGGCTGTCCACGCCCAATGCACTGCAGGCGGCTGCGAGTGCGGTGCTGGGCGAGAGAAGTTGCAGCTCACGATGGTCAGCGAGCAAGGATTTAGATAAGGACAGCAGCAGCTGAATGCCCGCCGCATCCACTTCCGTGACCTCGCCGGCGTTGATGCGCAATCGGATGTGCTCGGCCTGATCCTGTTTCATCCAGTTCAGGCACTGCGCGTGAACCTCACCAATCGTGTAAATCGTGAGTTCTGCGGGGAGGGCGTAGTCGGAGGTCATGGCGCTCTCCTACGCCGATGCCAGTTTGGCGACGGCATCCAGCAGTTCCGGCGGGTTGAACGGCTTGGTCAACCAGGCTCTGGCGCCGGCCGCCTTGGCCTGCTGCATCTTGGCTTGTTCATCTTCTGTGGTCAGCATGATCACGGGAATGAACTTGTGCTTGGGATGCTGTTTGACCTTCTGGACGAAAGAGATGCCATCCATATTAGGCATGTTCACGTCACTGATGATGAGGTTGAACTTGGCGCCACGATCCAGTTGCAGCAGCCCTTCCTGGCCATCGGCACCTTCGACGACGGCATAGCCAGCACGGGTGAGGGCGATCTTTACCAAGGCTCGCAATGAGCTGGAGTCGTCCACGACAAGTACGGTTTTGGTCATGTGTCTCTCTGTTTGATTGAGTTAGAAATACACAGCTTTGGAGGCCGTTTTCGCTGCTGCCGTAGCGGGTTCCAGGTGCGAGGTCGGCACATGTGTCTGGCGTTGCTCTCGCATGGTGTAGTGGCGTTTGAGGTCTTGCAGCCATTGCTCTGGCGCGGGGGCTGATGCGTCACTTTCGATCGAGTCCCTCAGGCGAGTCATGTCTGCGTCCACGACGGAGATGACCTGGCTGACGCGGTCGTGAAACTGGAGGTTCACGATCAACTGCTCAATGTTCTGGCGAATGACGTTGCCCCGCTCTCGCATGGTCTGCGAGCCCTCGCTGAGTTCTTGCATGTGTTGCAAGACATCGGACACCACCTGGCTAGATTGCGCGATGGCCTCGGATTCATTTTGGGTGGCGTTGGTCGCCGCTTCGGACGTGTCAGCCATGATGTTGGTGACGCGCGCAATGCGATCCGTGATCTGGCTGGCCGTTTGAGCCGAGGATTGCGACAGGTATCGGATTTCCTTGGCGATCGTCGCGAACCCCCGGCCACTGTCTCCTGCATGCGCGGCTTCAATGGCAGCGTTGATGGCCAGCAAATTGGTTTGCGCCGCGATTTGGGCTACCCCTTGCACCATGGCTTGCAACTCTTTGGCCGCAGACGATAGTTCGGACAGGCTGGCGCTCATGTCGCCTTTGCTGTTCGTGATCACGTTCATCGTGTCGATGACCTGTTGCAGGTCTCGTTCACACAGCGACAGCAAGGCTGACGTCTTGTTCTCGTCTTCAGAGGTGTGCGTGGAGCCTTTGAAGCCTGCTGCTTCGAATTCATCCGTGATGGATGCGAAGTGAACGATCAAGTCGCTCATGGCGTCGTCAATCTGCGTCTTGGCCGACAGCACATGTTGACGCCAGACGGGGAGCACCCCGAGCAGCAAGTTGATCAAACGGGGGGCAGCGTGGCCTTGCGTGCCTGAGCCTTCGTGCCCGACTGCATTTGCATCAAGTGCCACCCGGCTTTGCCAGACGTGCCAGGCAATGATGGCCAAGGTGCCCAGCAGCGGTACGAGTGTGTAGAGATTGACCCGATCCAGCAGGGGCAGCGCCGTCAGCAGGATGAGGATGCCCGCAGACACTTTTTGTCGCCAGTTCAAACGGCTTGCAGTCCGTGAACTGGTATCTGACTCGCTGACGTTGGCAGGTTGGCTGGGCATGACTGCATCAAGTTGATGAGCGTGTTGTTCCAGTCCCGATACGAATGCCCCTGGAACGAGGGCAGTTTGAAAGTTCGCGATCTGTTGATATATCGGCAGGTTAAGGTTATTTGTGATCCATAAAGGTGCGACAAATTACGCGCAATACAGGGGATGTGCTGGTCGGGCGGCGTGCGCCCAGCGCGGTTAGACTCGGGCCTCTTTTATTTCTCTGACTGGCCCGTCTTACTGCGGTGCTGTCTCCCACTTTGCGAAAGGACCCGCCATGCCCGTCGTCACCACTACTTCCGGTCTCCAGTACGAAGACACCGTTGAAGGCTCTGGCGAGGTCGCCAAGGCTGGCGCCTATGTGACCGTTCATTACACCGGTTGGCTGTACGAAGGTGGTGTCAAGGGCGCCAAGTTCGACTCCAGCAAGGACCGCAACGATCCGTTCGAATTCCCCCTGGGGGCCGGTCACGTCATCCGTGGTTGGGACGAAGGCGTGCAAGGCATGAAGATTGGCGGCACGCGCATCCTCGTGATCCCGCCAGCGCTGGGCTACGGCGCTCGCGGCGCGGGTGGCGTGATCCCTCCGAACGCCACGCTGATGTTCGAAGTCGAACTGCTGGGCGTCTGATCCATCATGTTTGCCCCCAGCCAGGAGCAGGTTCGCCGGTTCTTTTGTGAGGCCTGGTCCAAGCATCAGGCTGCGCTGCCTTTGACGCCCCTGGAGGCGCAGGCCGCTGACTGGATCGTCGAGCATCCTGAGTACCATCAGGATCTGGCTGATGTGGAGGCGGCGATTGCCCGCCAGTACACGGTGGAGGAGGGGCGCACTAATCCCTTCCTGCACCTGTCCATGCATTTATCGATCACGGAGCAGGTCAGCATCGATCAGCCTCGTGGTGTGAAGCAGGCCGTGCAGCTGTTGGCGCACAAACTCAACTCGCTGCACGAAGCGCACCACGTGGCCATGGATGCCTTGGGCGAAATGGTGTGGGAAGCACAGCGCTCGGGCAAACCGTTTGACGGCCCCGCCTACATAGACCGACTGCAGATGCGCGCGACGCGTTAACCGTTTTTGCGCTTGTCAATCCGTGAATTCCGTCACGAACCGCATGGTTGAAGTGTGACGAATTCCTCTGAAACCGGGGGGCGCAGCGGTCAGCGTGAGACGAGGCTAGCCTTACACTTCAGGTGTCTTATTCCGCCTGAAAGAGTGCTTCATGCCCATTCTCGCCATGTCTGCCGGTAAGGTCACCGCCATCTGGGGCAGTGCCTATGTCCGTTCCCCTGGCGGTGCCATGCGAGCGCTGCAGGTTGGCGATACGGTGGCGGGCGGCGAACGCATCATCACCGAAGACAACGGGCTGGTTCAGATTTCGCCGATCAAGGGCCCCGCAGTGTTGGTCAAGGCGGTGCCCGTTTCGACTACGGTGGACAAAACGATTGCCGGCATCGATGCGCAAGACCCCGATCAAGCTCCGGCAGCCGGTCTCTCCGGTGGTGCCGATGGTGGCATGCAACCCGGCCTGCGCGTTGATCGCGTGGTTGAGACGGTAGGACAGGTCTCATTTGACTTCGGTACGTCTGATCGTGCCGTGGCTGTGCCGCTGTCGGTCAGCAATGTGAAGAATGGGGTGCTGCAAGAGGCCGAACCTCAAATCAGCATCAACAGCGTGACGGTCAATGAAGGGGCTGGCAGTGCTGTGTTCACAGTAACGCTGGACAAGCCGTCGAACAACGTGGTGACGGTTTCGTTCTCGACTGGAGACGACACAGCTGTGGCGACCGGGGATTTCAAGGCGACCTCCGGCACGGTGACGTTCCAGCCGGGCCAGGTTTCGCAGACCATCTCTGTTCCCTTGATCAACGATGCCATCTATGAGGGCAGCGAGCAGTTCACGGTCAAGCTCTCCGGTGCCAGCAACGCTGCGATTCAAGTGGATACGGGTACAGGCATCATCCTTGACAACGGTCAGGGCGCTGTTCCTTCTGGTGTCACGCCTGATGATGATCGCCCTCATGTGCTCAGCGTCAGTGACGCAGTCGTGGTTGAAGGCGGTTCGCTGGACTTCATCGTCAAGCTTGATCACAGCAGCACAACCGACACCATCCTCAGGTTGGATCTGATTGCTGGTGATGTTCATCCCGCAACGCCAGGCACGGACACCGGCGACATGCAGGTATTCTTGGGTGATGGCCCGATTGCG
>NZ_SCTN01000612.1 GCF_004297345.1 Aquabacterium sp.
CTAACATGCTCAATTTTCATGTGGAGTTGGAGTCAGAGCCTGGGCAAGCATCTCGTAACTTGGATGCGGCAATCCTACGTGCATATGAGAATAACTACCGAGTGGAGACGATGGTTGCCTGTACTCAGCACGGGCAGGTGAGTGTAACGGGATCTGCAATCGCAGTTCCAACAGGGCTAGCCAGCATCCGATCTGTCACTGCAAGCATAGATTCTAGCAGCACTCCGCATAATTTCACTATATCTGCCACTCCGAGTAACGTCCCAGGCGCGATTGATCTATATGTATTCCAGCCTACGAGTAAGACGGATAACACTCCGAAGCCTGGAGCGACTCCAGTGAGTGTACGCTGGACTGCTGTCGGAGGACTGGGGACTATCTAAAAACCTCAGGGCCGCAATCTCTCAACTGCGGCCCTGCCAGGGAAGAGTAGTTACAATTGGATTATCCGATAACTTAGCATACTCCCGCTCACTTTGCAACATTTACTATTGAATTTTTCTGAATTATCTCCTAGCCTTGTCCCATGAGCGTGTTAGCCGCACTCGCAGGTAAAAATAAAAACGATGAATCCATCGGTACTCCCCATGGACATTACGCTCCTCCCTCGGACGGTCCGTTTATTTGCATGAGATGCACACATTTTAAGTGGATTCCGCAGACTCCGAATGGGACTTGTGACCATCCAGAGATTTACAAGGATGCGGAAGCAGGGTATCTCCAGATGACCGAGGAGGGACTGCCGATTGTCCATCACGAGGGCTGTAGTAACTTTTTTAATAACAAGTACGTGAACGAGGGCCACTAATGAGCAGCATACTAGAACAACTGGTATCTCCGACACCTCCTGGCCCTGCTGTGACGGATAAATCAAAAAATAAGGTTCCTGAGGCTACAGCTACAGCTAAGACTCCAACATCCGCTCCACGTATCGAACTCTCCGATGGAGATTACGTCGATGTAGTGTTCTATCACGGAGATAATGACCCAGACGCTGCTCGCGCGCTGCCATGGTTCTGGAATCGGCTGATGGCGGATGATCTTCTCAAGCTGTATTACCCTGCCGAAACGGATCGTAGTTTTTGTACCTTCGTGAAGATGGTAAGCTCTCCCGGTATCCGAGTACTATTTGTCGTGGTGAAGGACTCATCTGGTGATGTGAAAGACTTCATGGGGCTAGCGACCTGGGAGCCTATGCAGTTTGGCCCATCCACCCTCGGACATGCTGGATTTATTTTTCTCAAAGACTTCTGGCACCGGGATATCACTCTACGAGCTGGCCGGCGGATCATGCAAGCGTGGTTCGAGGAATTCCCACAACCACTAGATATTGCGGTAGGGATCATAGCCAAGGACAATATATTGGCTAATCGTTACGTTCAGCAACTCGGATGGACAAAGGTGGGGATTCTTCCCAACTGCCAACAGTATGGAGGTAAACCGTCCGATGCTGTGATCTGGCAGGTTACTCACAATGGATGGGATGACATCAAGTCTCAATCTCAATCAGCGGAGATTAAATAGATGCCTCCGGCAGTAGCTGCTATAGTTCCGGGACTTGCAGGTGCGGGAGCCTCTTCAGCCTCTGGCAAAAAAGGAGGAGGCTCTGCTCAGCGGTCCGCTGATGCCCAAGCCCAGCTTCAAAATCAGCTATTCGGAGAGCATACATCTACCTTTACTCCAGCAGCTAATTACTTTAAATCTCTGCTGTCGGGAGACCCTCGTCAGATTGCTGCCGCAGTCGGGCCAACCTCAGACATCCTAAAGCAACAAGCACAGGCGAATCAGCAGGCACTAGCAGCAAACACAGTAGGCGGGGGTGCGCAAAATCAAGCCCAGCAGCAGAATCTACAGAATCAGTATAACCAGACGAGCCGGCTATATGCGGGAGTGCAACCTGCAGCAGCTCAGGCCCTTGGACAGTTATCTCAGGCGCCATTATCCGCAAGCGCTCCAAATATCGGAGCTGGGTTGAAATACAACACGCATCTCCAAGACCAGAGTAATCAGGCAAAAGGAGGGCTCGGTACGGGGCTAGGTCAGGCTTTCGCAGGCGCTAGAAATAGCAAAAGAAGTGGCGAGGGTGGCGGCGGTGGAGGTGGAAAAGGTGGCGGT
>NZ_SCTN01000011.1 GCF_004297345.1 Aquabacterium sp.
TGGATCACCTTGCGCACGACTTCGTAGCTGACCTCCATATCGACCTTGCCGTTACGAATCACGGTGGTCGAACCAATGCTGTCCAGCGAGCCTGCCACCGAGTTGAACTGGCGGGTACGGAAGGCTGTAGCGATCACACCATCGCACTGACCGGCGCGGAAGTCTTCAATGGCCACGCGCTCATCGACATAGCTCTTGAGTTCAATGTCGGCGCCATTTTTCTGCATGGCCACGGCGTAGTCCGTCGCTGCGGCATACACGTCACCTGTCTTGCCCGCCACGTCCCAGACGCACATCAGGCTTTTGGCCTGAGCAGCGGAGACCACACCCAGAGTGCCACCCAGTACGGCAGCAGCAGCCAGCGAGATAGAAGAAAAACGAGCAAGGGTGTTATTCATCAGAGCCATCAAGACCTCCTCGGAGGAATCAGAAAGAAAAGGAAACAAGGGTCACGTTTTTAACGTAAAACGCCACCACCCCAAGGACAGTACGAACCCTTGGTCACGAGCAAAGAGGGGGGTGGAATCGGGCGTTGCACTTCCGCCAGGCGAAATATCCCTGACAGAAGTTACCCGCAGTTAACTGGTTTTCGCCCAGCGCAATACGCTATTCAGGCGAGAACAAGGTTGTCGCGATGGATCATTTCGGGCTCACTGGTAAAACCCAGCACACCTTCGATTTCGGACGAGGCCTTGCGCACGATCAGACGTGCCTCGCTGCTGGCGTAGTTCGCCAGACCACGGGCCACATCCTGGCCAGCCTGGTTGCGCACGGCGATCACGTCACCGCGGTGAAATTCACCCACCACTTCGGTCATGCCGATGGGCAGCAGGCTCTTGCCCTCGTCGCGCAACTTGGCCACGGCACCATCGTCGATGATCACGGCACCACGCAGTTGCAGGTGATCGGCCATCCACTGCTTGCGCGCCGTTTGCTTGGCGGTTGCGGCCACGAACAGCGAGCCAATGGCTTCGCCCTGAGTGAGGCGCACCAGCACATCAGGCTCACGCCCCCAGGCGATCACGGTCGATGCCCCACTGCCCGCAGCACGTTTGGCCGCCAGTACCTTGGTGATCATGCCGCCAGTGCCCACGCGCGAGCCAGCACCACCGGCCATCTGCTCCAGGGAGGGATCACCAGCCGTGCAGACATCGATGAAGCGGGCGCTGGGGTCCTTGCGCGGATCAGCGCTGTACAAGCCCTTCTGATCGGTCAGGATGACCAGGGCGTCGGCTTCGACCAGGTTGGCCACCAAGGCACCCAGGGTGTCGTTGTCGCCAAACTTGATCTCGTCCGTGACAACGGTGTCGTTCTCGTTGATGACCGGCACCACCTTGTGCGACAGCAGCGTCAACAAGGTGGAGCGGGCATTCAGATAGCGTTCGCGATCAGCCAGGTCGGCATGTGTGAGCAAGACCTGGGCGCTGCCCATGCCGTGCTCGCGCAGCTTGGTTTCGTACATCTGCGCCAGGCCCATCTGGCCCACGGCTGCTGCGGCCTGCAGGGCATGAATCTCATGCGGACGCGCGGCCCAACCCAGGCGCTTCATGCCCTCGGCAATGGCGCCACTGGACACCATGATGACTTCGCGCCCGTCCGCAGCCAGGGCCGCCATCTGGCGACACCAGGTGCCAATGGCATCGGCATCGACACCCTTGCCTTCATTGGTGACCAGGCTGGACCCCACCTTGACCACTATGCGGCGGGCGTTCTTCAACACATCGTTCATGAGCAGACTCGGGCGTTCTTCATCAAGGCGCCAACGCGGTATTCGTTGGCCAAACGGGAAGCGTCAAGCGGGAGCCCTGACGGCCCCCTCAACATGATCATCAGCGAGCGGTTTTCTTGCCTGCGGCCTTCTTGGCGACAACCTTTTTGGCGGCAACCTTCTTCGCTGCCACGTTCTTGACTGTCACCTTCTTCACCGCCACTTTTTTGGCCACAACCTTCTTGGCCGGCGCAGCAAGCTTCTTGCTGGCAACCTTCTTCACGGCCACTTTCACGGCTGCTTTCTTGGCTACCACTTTCTTGGCCACTACCTGCTTGGCAGCGCCCTTCTTGACGGCGACAGGCTTCTTCATCGCTGCCTTCTTGGCTGCAACCTTCTTCACGGGCGCAGTCTTGGTGCCTGCAGGTTTGACAGCGGCGGCCTTCTTGGCAGGCACCTTCTTGGCGACAGCCTTTTTCACCGCAGCCTTCTTGGCGACTGGCTTGACGACCTTCTCGGCCACCGTCTTCACAGCCGCTTTTTTCGCCACGGCCTTTTTCGGTGCCGACGCCTTCTTGGTCTTGGTCTCGGCCTCACCATCGGCCTTCTTTGGCTTGATCAAGGCGGTCAGATCGGCGTCGTAACTCAGGCCGGCCTTGGCCATCAAATCACTGGCCATGGGCAGGCTGGCTTCCACATCAAAACGGATATCCGACTCGACATGGTGCTCCTGCATGGCGGCCACGTGCTGGTAAATCGTCTGCACCAGCTGCTCGCAACCCTGACGGGTCAGCGCGGAGATCTGGAAGACAGGCCCCTTCCAGCCATA
>NZ_SCTN01000121.1 GCF_004297345.1 Aquabacterium sp.
GCTCGCTCCAACCGCGCTGACGGCGCATCCAGACCATGCTCGCGCGCCACGACAGCCCACCGATCCACGCCACCATATTCAAAGTGGCGCCAACGGCTGTGATACGGCACATCGAGATCCGGATAACGCTGCCTGATCACATTGCTGACATAAGCAGAAACCAAGGCCATGCGCTCCGGGTGCCAGGTGAAATGACGGGCCTGCCCGGCTTGCGCCAGCGCCATGATGGCCGCGCTGTGCCGCCGCACGGCCTGCGCGCTCATCAGGGTAGGCGCCAGAGGCGAACGGAGCATGTGCATGGCACCCATCACCTCACCCTCGCCGGCCGGGTTGAGTACGACCTGCACGCCGAAATACCGAGGAAAATGTCACAACGACATTGGCTGACATGGTTGAGGGCCTCCATCCAGTTATCCGCCTCTTGGGGTAAGGCATGACAAGACTTAGCGAGTTGCGTGCCAGCCAGGCTGGCCCGGCCTTTATGATGTGCGCTTACATCCACTGCCGTCGCTGAACAAGCATGCCGCCGTTGCCCCCCATTACCCAGGCACTGATTCTGATCAACGTTGCCATGTTCTGCCTGGATGAGCCACTCAACGGGCTGCTGACGCATTACTTCGCGCTCTACCCGATACAAAGTGGCCTCTTCTATCCCTGGCAAGTGATCAGCTATGCCTTCCTGCATGGCTCGCTGCCCCACATCTTCTTCAACATGATGGGCTTGTGGATGTTCGGCAGCGAACTGGAGCGCATCTGGGGTTCGCGCCGGTACATGGAATTCCTGCTGGCCAGCGTGCTGACTGCGGCCGCAGCGCAGTTGATCCTTTCCTTGCTGGCGGGCTGGAACAACTACACGGTGGGCGCCTCGGGTGGCATTTACGGCCTGCTATTGGCCTTCGGCATGATGTTCCCCAACCGCACGATCATGCCGCTGTTCCCACCGATCCCGATGAAGGCCAAGGTATTCGTGGCCGTGTTCGGCGGACTGGAGTTGCTGCAAGGCGTGACGGGCACAGCCTCCGGCGTGGCCCACTTTGCTCACCTGGGTGGCATGCTGGGCGGCTGGCTCATGATGCGCTTCTGGCGCGGCCAGCCTCCGTTCAAGAGCCGTCGCGGCCCACGTCGCTTTTGACGCTAGCAGGGGCATGTGAAGACACTGCAATGCCTGCGGTGATCAGCAGCAACGCGATGGGGTGGTACCAACTTGGATGCTGCCCCAGAAAAAGCGCAGACCACATGGCCGCGAAAATCGACGTCAGATTGCCAAAGAACGATGCCATGGTGGGACCCACGGCCTGCACGCCCAAGCCCCAGCATCGGTAGGCCAGAATCGACGGCCCCACGGCGATAAACGCCATGGCACCCCAGGAGGACCAGGTGGTCGGCCACATGGGCGGCTGCGCACCGTTTGCCATGATGGCCTCCACAGCGGTGCTTGCACCGGCCCAGATAACCCCGAACAAGACCTGAATCTGCAGGAAGGCGGCCCAATCCCAATCTGGCCGCGCGGGGCCACTCATATTGGCAGGCGGACGCACCAGCATCCAGCTGTAGATCGCCCAGGCCAGGCTGGCCAGCAGCATCAGCAAATCACCAGGCACCAGGCGAACCTGGCGCAAGACCTCCCACTTTCCTTGCGCCATCACCAGCAGCACGCCCAGGATAGACAGCACAGCCCCCGCAAACTGGCGCCCGTGTAGCCGCTGACCATATGCCAAGGCCCCTACCAGCATCATCCACACAGGCACGCTGGAGCCGATCAAGGTCACGTTCAGTGGCGACGATGTCTGCAAGGCCAGGTACTGCATGGCGTTGTAGGTGCCGACACCCAATACCCCGATGACAGCCAGATAGACCCAGCGTTCACGAATGGCGGCCATGTCACGCCAGATCCGCATGGACAAGGGCATCAGCAACAAGGCCACCAGCAACCAGCGCAGGGCATTCATGGCCACCGGCGGCAAGGTGCCCACCATGAGGCGGCCGACCACGGCATTGCCAGCCCACATCAGGGGCGGCAAGATCAACAAGGTGAGCGTGCGAGGGGCGAGGTAGGCAGGACGAGACAAGGCTGAGGACTACTGGCTGGTCAATCAGCCATTAGAACAGCGGAAAGGCCGGTTGAGCCATCACCCTGCCGGGCGGCCCGGCAAGGGTCACATGGTCAACCGGCCAGAACTTGAAATCAGGCGCGAGGCGTGGTCGCTGCGCGGTAGGCGTGCCAGGATGCGTGCCCGATCACGGGCCCGACCACCACGAGGCCCAGGAAGCCAGGCAACATGGCCAGCGTAATGCCCAAGGTGATGAGCCCGGCCCACAGCAGCATGACGCCAGTCTGTGTGCTGACCAGGCGCATGCTGGCCAGACCTGCAGAGATGGCGTCCACCGACTTGTCCAGCATCATCGGCATGCTGATGGCGCTGATGGCAAAGATGAGCGCAGCAAAGACAGCGCCCACCGCCATGTAGCCGGCGAAGAAGGTCAAATACTCTTCGGTCATCATGGACGACAAGGGCCCGTTGAAATCAGGGATGCCGTCGAAGCTGATGGCGAACATGATCATGGCCGAACGCCCCCAGAGCATCTCCAGCACCAACAGCACCCCCGCGAAGATCGCCAGTTGCCCACTGCTGATGCGCCATGCGGTCAGGGATGACCAGATGCTCAAGGGCTCACCTCGCTCCAAACGCCGGCTGACGTCATACAGCCCGAGACACAGGAAAGGCCCCATCAGCAGGAAGCCCGCGCACAAAGCCAAGGTGTATTCAGGTGCCTGATGGAAACAGGCCAGCAACAACCAGCCCATGAGCACAAAGCAACTGCCGTAGAAGAGGCCCACCAGCGGCGCACGGCTGAAATCC
>NZ_SCTN01000122.1 GCF_004297345.1 Aquabacterium sp.
GAGCGCACCTTGCGAGGCCAGTTGTGCCCACACCAACTCCAGCGCCAGCTCCGCTTGAGGGTGGGTGGCGTGTGCATGTAGAAAGCGCAGCGGAGCAGGAGTCACAAGGAGCCTTCCGATGTGAGGCAAGCCGGATCAGGTTTTGCTGGCGCTGCTTCGGCTTGTTTTGCGTGCGGCGGTTTTGCGAGGCGCAGGCTTGGCTTTCGCCGTTTTACCGGCTTGTTGGTCGCTGGCCTGCTTGATCAGGTCCATCGATTCGCCCACAGAGTCTCCCACCGTCTGGGCGGCTTGCGAGGCCAGATGGGTGAACTGCTGCGTGAGCGTGTCCCACCAGCGCATGGGGTTGATCAATTCTGCGCCATCAGCACCGGATTCGCCTGTGGTCGCCTTTCCCGCAGTGTTCGGGGCGTCATCAGAGCCCGCTGTCGATTCATCTTGCCGTGCCGCGGAGGCTGGCGCAGCAGCTGGGGAGGGCGCGCTGGGTGGCGTGGTATCGGGGCGCACCTTGAGCGATTCCCTCAGCGCGTCCATCGACACATTCATGCCCTTGAGCGTGGACAGGGTCATGCGCTGGACTTCCAGGCCCTGGATGGTCATGGCGATCATGCGGGCGTTCTGTTCCAGCCAGAACTGCACGGTCTTGAGGTCCTGGATGCGTTTTTCCAGCTCTTCAGGATCCAGCGTGGGCATGCTCCAGGCGGGCATGCCGGCGTTGGCGGCCGCCGCCGCGCCCGGCATGTTCGGCAAGGCGCTGCCTGCAGCCTTGAGCCAATCCTGGAAAAAGCCCAGGCCGGCACCCAGGCCCGCACCCATGGATGCAAAGGGATTGTTGCCTTGATCGGCTTGCGTGGCGCCGGTTGGATCCGGGCTGGACGGACGCGTTGGCATGGGGCTTCCTCGTGGTCAACAGTGGGGTCATCAAAATGGCTGGCCCATTGTGCCCCTCGGCAGCCCGTCTGTGGCGTTTTGGACTTTGTTGCAACGCATAATCGGCGCCTCCATGCAACGTCGCGAACTGTTCACCCGTCTTTGCCAAACTGCTGCTGCCCTAGCCTGGCAGCAGGTGTTTTCGCCGGCTGCGCGCGCTCAGGCCCCTGATGCGGGCGCTTGGTCTGAGTCAGGCGAGGTGTTCACGCTGGGCGTGGCCAGTGGCGAACCCAGGCCCAATTCCGTGGTGCTATGGACACGCCTGGCACCCAAGCCTTTGGCGCCGGATGGCGGCATGCCCGCGCGCGCCGTGCCGGTGCTGTGGGAGGTCGCCGTCGACGAGCGCTTCAACAACGTGGTGCGCTACGGTGCGGCGGTGGCCGATCCGGCTACGGCACACAGCGTGCACGTCGACGTTGGCGGTTTGCAGTCCGGGCGGGCTTACTTCTATCGCTTTCGTGCGGGCGGTCAGGTCAGCGGGGTGGGGCGCACACGCACGGCACCCGATCCCGCCGAACGGACAGATCGTTTGCGGCTGGCGGTGGCGTCCTGTCAGCACTATGAGGCTGGGTTTTTCACCGTACACAGGGAAATCGCCACCGCCGATGTCGACCTGGTCGTGTTCCTGGGTGATTACATCTACGAGACGGAAGCGCCGGGTTTTCTCAAGGTCCGGCAGCATCCACACGTTTTTCCTGATGAAGAGTCGCATTACACGCTGGG
>NZ_SCTN01000605.1 GCF_004297345.1 Aquabacterium sp.
CGTGCAGACTGCAGTCTGCAGTGCCTCAACGATGGTCAACCAGAGGCCAACGATCAATCCACTGGTGATGGGTGCGTCCGGTATGGCTGAGCACGAGGGCGAACTCATGCGCGGTCCATCGAAGTGGCGGCTCGATGTGCTGCGTGGGAATGGAGCGTGCGTTGTACAGCAGGGTCATGTGTGGCGTGCGTGATGGCGCGGTGCGCAAGCCCACGCGGCGCAGCGCCAGCGTCAAGGTCTGGCGAAGCCGGGCGATGGCTGCATCGCTGCAGGCATCGCAACGCAGCACGAAGGCCTGGTTGGGCTGGAAGCTCAGGGCCTGATCGAAGACGATGTGCAGTGGCGGGCAGTCCACGGTCCTGGCTGCGGCCCTGGCTGCCTCGACCATTGCAAGGGGAATGGTGTGGTGCAGGTCAGTCACCACGTGCAGCGTGATGTGCAGTCTGGCAAGGGCGATGGGCTCGCCGATCAAGCCATGCTGCAGGCGCAGCGCATCGACTCCATCGGCCAAGCGCTGCGCCTGGTCTTGCGGCAAGAACAGGCCGAAGAACAGCTTGTAGCGCTGCGGCATGCCGGGCTGCGCTGGCGGGTCGAGGTCGAAGCACTCGGGCCAGGCTTGCAGGCCCGGCAGACTCAACTGCTGGGGCATGGCTGCCAGCGGTGCGGCAGCAACTCATCGATGCGGTGGTTCGGATGTGCCAGGAGCCGCTCGAGCACGTCCTTGAGGTAGACCCACGGGTCATGCCCATGCAGCTTGGCCGACTGCACCAGGCTCATCACCACTGCGGCGCGTTGGCCAGCGAGTTCGCTGCCGGCGAATAGCCACGACTTGCGGCCCAGCGCCCAGGGGCGCATGAGGTTCTCGATGGGGAGTGTCAGAAATTCTGTGTGCGAGGCGCTCTGAGACTTGTCCACGGCGGCGGGCGTCGCTTGCGACGAACGACCGACGCGGTGGGCAAGTCGGTGCTGCATATTACGCGGCAGCCTTCGTGAAGCGATCCGCGTAGAGGATCGCGAATTGGTTCATCGCCACCTTCCAGTCGTGCGCCGCCCGGCCCCAGTCGGCCGTGATGTTGCGCAGCGCCAGCCAGATCAGCTTCGTAGCCGCATCGTCGCTGGGGAAGTGGCCGCGCGTCTTGATGATCTTGCGCAGCCGCGCGTTGATGCTCTCGATCGCGTTGGTCGTGTAGATCACCTTGCGCACTGCCGGCGGGAACGCGAAGAACGGGATCACGCGATCCCAGGCGCGGCGCCAGGCGGCCGCGACGGTGGGGAACCTCTGACCCCAGGGGCCGCGCTCGAAGGCATCGAGCTCGGCCTGTGCCGCCTCGGCGCTGGTGGCCGTGTAGATCGGCTTGATCGCCGCGGCCAGCGCCTTGCGGTCCTTCCAGCTGGCGTAGTCCAGGCTGTTGCGGATCAGGTGCACGATGCAGGTCTGCAGCGTCGTGGCCGGGTAGACAGCGCCCAGCGCCTCGGGCATGCCCTTCAGGCCATCGGTGACGGCGATCAGGATGTCATTGACGCCGCGGGTCTTCAGGTCGTTGAACACCTTCATCCAGAACTTGGCGCCCTCGGTGTTCTCGATCCACAGCCCGAGGATGTCGCGCGTGCCGTCGGGCAGCACACCAAGCGCCAGGTAGATCGCCTTGTTGCGCACCACCGCGTCCTCGCGGATCTTGACCCGCAGCGCGTCGAAGAACACCACCGGGTACATCGGCTCCAGCGGGCGTGCTTGCCAGGCGGTGACCTCGGCCATGACGGCGTCGGTGACGGAGCTGATGAACTCGGGGCTGACCTCCACCCCGTATTGCTCAGCCAGGAAGCCCTGCACCTCGCGCACGGTCATGCCGCGCGCGTACATGGCCACGATCTTGTCGTCGAAGCCGGTGAAGCGGCGCTCGTGCTTGGGGATGAGCACCGGCTCGAAGGAGCCGTCGCGGTCGCGTGGCACCTCAATGCGAAGCGGCCCGTCGTCGGTCAGCACGGTCTTGCCGCTCTTGCCGTTGCGCTGGTTGCTCGCGTCGTCGGGCCTGGCGGCGCCGGGCGAGTAGCCCAGGTGGTGGCTCAACTCGGCGCCCAGCGCGCGTTCGATCAGCGCCTTCTTGAATGCCAGGGACGCGGCGTTCACCGCCTCGGCGCTCATCGGGCCGCTCACGAACTGGTCAATCAATTCCTTGGGGATCGACGGCAGCGCCGTCTCGGCCGCGTTGGCCGTCTTCGTCTTGCGTGGCATAGATGCTCCTGGTGGTCATGCTATGCCTCGCACACGAAAATCCTGACAGGCTCTCTCGATGTGGTTGTTGTCCACGCTCACCGCGCCGTCGCCCAGGAAGCGGCCGAGCGCGCTCCAGCGCTTGAGGCTGTAGTCGAGCGCGGCGGCGATGCCGCCTCCGTCGGCCACGCGGGTGCGCTCCAGCTTCAGCCACGCATGCAACTCGTCCCACAGTGGCCGGGCGTGTTGCTGTCGATGCGCGAGTCT
>NZ_SCTN01000012.1 GCF_004297345.1 Aquabacterium sp.
CGGCATTCAACACGGTGTCACCACCAGAGTTGATCTGCGTGCCTTCCAGGCTGGTCTTGCCGCTGGACGTGCTGGACACCTTGCCACCCGCCTTGATGGTGGATACCACCGCATTGCTGCTCGACGACGAGGCCGAGCTCTTGTCGTTCTCGTAGCTGGCCTTGATACCGGCAGCGGCATCTGCGCTGGCGCTGGTGTTGGTGCCACTCACGGCGCCGCCGATACCCGCGGAACCATTCGCACTGGCCGAGGCGCTGGCGCCAGCTTCCGCATACAGGCCCAGCTTGGCCTCGTTCTTCTCGGATTTGGAAGACTCGTACGTGGTGTTCTGCGCCGCCTTGCTGGTGATGGTCTTCGCGGATTGCGTGAAGTCGCCACCGGCTTCGATGTTGGTGCCCACATCGGTGATGCTGTTGGTGGCCGTGCGTGTCATGTTGCCGCCAGCCTTGAGGCTGGAAGTCACGGCCGTGGTCGAGCCCTTGACATCGCTGCTCTTTTCATTGCTGCCATACAGACCCACGCTGCCTTCGGCCTTGGCCTCAGCGCTGGCGGAACCGCTGGCCGACATGCTGCCGCCACCGGCCTTGGCATTGGCTTGCGCCTTGGCCGATGCGCTGGCATCGGCGTACAGGCCCACCGAGGTCACATCGCTGGAGCTACGCGTCTCATGCACGTCCTGGGCAGCCTGGAAGCTCATGTCCTTGGCCTTGACATCCATGTTCCCGCCCGACTCGACGGACGAACCGACCGTCGTCAGCGAGTTGCTGGCGTTGATCTTCATGTTGCCACCGGACTTGATGGCCGAGCCCGTGTGCGTGATGTCCAGCGAACTGTCTGACGTGTTGCTGGTACGGGCCAGCGTCAGCTTGCTTTCGCTGCTGGCTTCAGCAGACGCATCGGCAGAGGCTTGCGCGCCCAGCTTGTTGGCGTCGGCACCGGCAGTGCCGCCCACACCGGACTTGCTGGCCTTGCCCGAAGCACCCGCGCCGCCTGAATCGGCCGAGGCACTGGCCTTCGCCTGGGCATTGGCTTTGTTGTCGCTCTCGCCCATGAAGCCGACGGACGTGGTCGATGTCGTGGTCGTGCTGGTCTTGATGTTCTCGGCGGCCAGGACCTTCACGTCCTTGGCATTGATGTTGGCATCACCACCGGCTGACAGCTCCGAGCCCTTGAGCGTGAGCGTGTTGCCCGCGTTCACATCCACATTGCCGCCGAACTTCACGCTCGAACCGACGCTGCGTTGATCCAGCGTCGTGGTCGTGCTGGTGGAGCTTTCACCCAGGATCAGGCCACCCTTGCCGCTGGCGTTGGCGCTGGCAGACGCACCGGCTTCAGCCGAGGCTGCGCCGTTGCCGGAGCGAGAACCGGAGGAAGACTGCGCGCTCGAACCCGACTCGCCGCTGCCGCTGTCCACCTTGAGGAAGGTGGTCGTCTTGGTCGTGGTCTTGCTGTAGTCGGCGTCCTTGCCCGCCAGGATGTTGACGTTATTACCCGCATCCAACTTGCCATCGCCCTTGACATCAACGGTTGCGCCTTGCAACGTGATGTCCTTCTTGGCTGTGACAGCCGCATTGCCGCCCACATTGAGCGTGGTGCCCACGTTGCGGTCGCTGCCCTTGACGGTATCCGTCGTCTGGCTGCCCACCAGGCCACCACCCACACCCAGACC
>NZ_SCTN01000123.1 GCF_004297345.1 Aquabacterium sp.
GTTTGAACTGTCGCTCAAGTTGCGGCTGTTCATCTTCACGCCCAGCACGATCCTGGGCATCTACCTGATTACCAAGCTACCCTCGGCGCCATTGCGCGAATGGCTGGCCACAGGTACGGGCTTGATTGCCTCCGCGTTGAACCTGTTCATTTGCCTATCGAGCAAGGACCCCTTTGCGGGGCCCTATCTGGTGAGCATGGTCCCCATCATCATGTTCAGCAACTCCGTGGCGCAAATGCGCTTCTTCCCTGCACTGGTGATGGACAGCGCCATCTTGCTCATGTTTGGCTACGGGGCCCTGGAGTTGGCCTCGCCTCACAACCTGCCCATTTTGCTGTCAGCAGGATTCACACTCACGTCGGCCTCTGTTTTCACCTTGTATGGCTGCTACACGCTGGAGCGCGATGAGCGTCAGAACTGGCTGCTGCACCTGCGCGAAAGGCTGCTGCTCCAAGAGCTCGAACGGGCCAATCTGCACCTCGACACCGTGTCGCGCAGCGATCTGTTGACTGAAGTAGCCAATCGGCGGCACTTCGATGAATACATGCAGCTTGTGTGGGAACGCGCCCGACTGGATGGCAGCGACATCTCCTTGATGATGATCGATGTCGATCACTTCAAGTCCTACAACGATCGCTACGGTCACCCCGAAGGGGACGAATGCCTCAAGGAGGTCGCTGCGACCCTGAAGCGACGCCTGCGACGCCCAGGCGACCTGATCGCCAGGTTTGGCGGAGAAGAATTCATCGCCGTTCTGGCCGGCACCCCGTTGACCACAGCCGCCAGTGCGGCTGAACGCGTTCGTAAAGGGGTGGAAAACCTCAACCGACAGCACGCCAGCTCGCCCACACATGCAGTGGTCACGGTCAGCATTGGCGTAGCATGCCTGCGCCCCAATGCCCCTCATGCCAGCCCTGCCCAGCTGATCGCGGCCGCGGACGAAGCGCTTTATCAAGCCAAGTCCAGGGGGCGCAATCGCGTGTTTGCCTTCGGCACCAACGACTGATGTTGCCCGTGACGCACGTTACTCAGCCAAGCTCGGTTCCAGACACATCTGCCCTCGCGGCTGGTCTGAACGATCCCTTGATGGCGCGCATCAACATGTTGCTGGAAAAGGGCTTCCCGTGGATGCGCTTTCCTGCTGCGCTGGAGCATCAATTCTTGATGGATGTTTCGGAGGCGAGACGCAGACACTTTGTCATCAGCAGCGTGATCGCCCTGTTGATCTACAACGGCTTTCTGGTCGCGGATTACTTGATGGCCCGCGATATTTTCTGGCTGGCCTTCGAGATACGGATCTTCTTTTTCACGCCGCTGGCGTTGCTGTTCATTTATCTGATCCAGCGAAGCAACGGCAGGTTCATCCACAGCTTGCCGACAGCTTCGCTTGAGGTGATCGTGGTGAGTGGTGGGCTGATTGCAGCCGGTAGCCTCGCCTTCATCTTGTCTGAAACCAAGACCCCTTTTGCGGCTTATTACCACGTAGGTTTCACGGTGGTCGTGCTCTATGGCAATGTCGTTCAGAGGCTGCGCTTTTGGTATGCGGTCGTGTTTTCAACGGCCTTGCTGGGCATCCATCTGGCAGGCATTGTGTTGCTGGACAATTTTCCTCAACGGCTGCTGTGGCCGATCTTCTCCATGGTGATGTCGGCCACAGCTTTCTCTCTCACGGCCAACTATGTGATGGAACGCGACGAGCGCAAGCGCTATTTGCTGACGCTGCGTGAGCGGGGCGTCGTGCGAGAACTGACGCGTGCCCACGAGCGTCTGCAGGAACTGTCGCGCGTCGATGCGCTGACGGAGCTTTACAACCGCCGGCACTTTCAGGAATACCTTCAACAGGTGTGGGAGCGCGCACAGTACGATGGCTCGAACGTGAGCATCCTGATGGTGGATGTGGATCACTTCAAAAAGTACAACGACC
>NZ_SCTN01000124.1 GCF_004297345.1 Aquabacterium sp.
GTCGGGGCATTTCTGTCAGCAGGGAAGATGCCGTGAGCAATACACGCATTTTCGGGGGGTACCCAGGTGGGCCTCCGGATAAACTGCGCTACATGAAAAATGCGCGCGCGACGTCTTCGGTCCTGGTTACGCTGCTGCTGGCAGGCTTGACCATGGTGAGCTCCCCTGCACAAGCGGGCATGCAATGGAAGTGGCGTGATGCCAGTGGCGCCATCCAATACAGCGACCGGGCACCGCCCCCTGGTACGCCAGACAAGGACATCCTCGCACGACCCGCCGCGTCTGCCCGCGCCGCAGCACGTGCCGCCGAGGCTGCGGCTTCAGCCGCGAGCGCTGCAACACAGGCCGCCCCTGCACCTTCCAAAGCTGTAGACCAGGAACTGGAAGCCAAGCGCAAGAAGGCCGAAGAAGAAAAAGCCGCCAAGCAAAAAGCCGAGGACGAAAAGGTTGCCAAGGCCAAGGCAGATAACTGCCAGCGCGCCCGCGGCTACCAGCGCACCTTGACGGATGGCTTGCGCGTTGCACGCACCAACGCCAAGGGCGAGCGTGAGTTCCTCGATGACAAGGCTCGCGCAGAAGAGATGCAGCGCAATCAGGAAGCCATTGCGGCCAACTGCAACTGACGCCACTGACGACCAACAAGCGCCACGCGTATTCAGCGCGACGGCGTTGCGCGCCGAATACCCTTGGGCAGCTTCTCGCCTTGCGCACGATAGCGCACACGTCGGGCCTCTTTCGGATCCACGTTGAGCTGCCGGACCAACTCGATGCGATCCCGATCGCGCAGCACATGGCCCGGACGCTCCTTGCGCCCCCACACACCCACCGTCCATTCGCCTGACTCGATGCTGTTGAGGCTCAAGGTGTCAGACACGGACCAGACATCAGCCGCAAACAGCGCATCGCGTACCGTCGAGCCAGCGGGCAGCGTCAGGCTCACAGCATGAACCCTGCGTGGTGCCAATCCGACAAGCACATCGACACGGATGATGGATGAGGCGTCAACGAGGGCCATGCACCTGCTCCGCCCGTTTGACAAAGGCCTCCACGAAGGTGTTGGCAATCCGATCGAATACGGGGCTCACCACCAGCGACAAGGCACGGCTTGAAAATGCATAGCTCAAGGAAAATTCCACCTTGCAAGCGGGGGCATCAGCGGGATCTGCTGGTGCATCGACCGCTTGCCCCGGCTTTTGCAATGGCGTGAACCGCCAGGTTCCTTCTAGCTTGGAAAACGGCCCATCAACCAAGTGCATCGTTACACTGACGTTCGGTTCGTTGACATTGCGTGTGGTGAAAGCCTGATGCACGCCCGCGAACGCAATGTGAACGCGCGCGGTCATGCCGTCTTCGTGGATCTGAACGACCTCGGCGCGATCGCACCAGGGCAAAAATTGGGGATAGGCTTGAACGTCGGTCACCAGCCCATACATTTCACGGGGTGAGTACCAAAGCAAGACTGACTTGTGGACGTGCTTCATAGAATGTCGGTATTTTAAAGACGTCGGCACGCAGCCGCGCACATCCATGTCCATCGCAGAAAACAGAAAAGCCCTTTTCAACTATCACATCGAGGAACGCTTTGAGGCGGGCGTCGTGTTGGAGGGTTGGGAAGTGAAGGCCATTCGCGACGGGCAAGTGCAGATGACTGACGGTTACGTCGTCATCAAAAATGGCGAGTTGTACTTGATCGGCTTGCGGATCAATGCGCTGCGATCGGCGTCAACGCACATCACACCGGACGCCGACCGAACCAAAAAGCTCCTGATGCACAAGGAGCAAATTCGCCGCCTGATCGGCAAGACCGAGCAAAAGGGCTTCACGATCGTGCCGCTCAACCTGCATTGGAAAGGCGGCAGGGTCAAAGCCGACATCGCCTTGGCCAAGGGCAAGGCCGAACACGACAAGCGCAACACCATCAAGGACCGCGACTGGGAACGCGAGAAGGGTCGTTTGATGAGGCACAAGGTGTCGTCCAGCCCCAAGGACTGAGGCGCATACCCAGGGAGCGAGGCCACGGACTGTGCCTGAATCGCCACCCGCCTGTCCGTTTTTCTCATAACCACAAAGTCTGATGACTTTGTCGCAAACCGCCCCCTTTATGTCGCTCAGGGGTCTGGTCGCGACAGGTTCTCATGCATAGAGTGTGGCCATGCTCGACATGACACGCTTTACCCCACCGCCCGTCAGCACGGCCCCCCTCCGCGCTTCGGGCCAGGACGTCATTCCCTTCGTTGGCGCCAACGCCTGGATCAAGGCGGCCATGCACTGCCGCTTCAACATTGATCCGCTGTTCTCGGCAGCCGGCGTGGATCTGAACGCCAGCAATATCGCCATGGTCCGCAAGAGTGCCTTGCTCAAGCTGATGCAGCAATGCGTGGATCTTGCAGCGCCAGCCAACCATTTCCCTCTGGTCATGGGCGAGCATTTCGCCTTTGATCACCTGCCCGCGCTCGAAACCTTCCTGGCTACCAGCCCTACCCTGCGCCATGCCCTGCCCGCCTTGCAATGGGCCAGCATGACCATGCCCAATATGTCACTGAGGGTTGAAGAGCACGGCGCCACGTCGGCGCTCATCCTGGACGTTGATATCCCGGATCCGGATGTCTCGGCGGCCCTGCGTGGCTATTTCGTGGAAGCCATTTTCGCGGCCATCAGCAAGATCGTGCGACTGGCCCTGGGGCCCAATACGTTGATTCACCACATCGAGATGAGGCATCAACCTCTTCCTCGCTTCTTTGAATTGACTGCCGGCTTTCCCGCGCCCATCCGCACAGGTCAATCGCGAGACGCCGCCGTGTTTGCGACGCGCATGCTGGACACGCCGCTGCCCGGCGCATCACCTGGCCTTCATCAGCGCGCCCAGGAACTCGTACGCCAACAGTTGCCCGCCACGGAAGAAAAGCTGGACAAGCAGCTGGAGCGCGCTTTCCGTCAACAGCCCGCGTTGCTGGGCCAAGGACTGGAGCGCATGGCTGATCGGTTGGGCTTGCATCCGCGCACCCTGCAGCGCCGACTCCGGGAGGAAAACCAGCAGTTCACCGATATCCAGACCCAATGCAGGCTTGACATGGCCCGCACAGGGCTGATGTCTTCGCAATGCGACATCGAATCATTGAGCGCACAATTGGGTTTTGCTGACCGCCACAGCTTCACGCGGGCCTTCAAGCGCTGGACGAGCTTGTCACCCAGTGCATGGCGCCGTCAACAGTTGCAGAAGTCCAAAGAAGACTGAGATAACCAAGGTTTGCCCTCATGCGCCACGAACAAAGCACCACCGCCTCTCATGAGGATCACGCGCCGATTGTTCCGCGCGAGGGGCTCAACTTTGGGCTGGACGGCGACATCCCCAAATACTGGATGGCCAATGACGCGTTCAAGACACGCTTCTTCGACGCCATGTCCACACTGTTCCCCATGGGGGAGAAGTTCTTCATCACCAGCGTTCGCGAGTTCCGCGATGGGGTGACCACCCCCAAGCTGCAGCAGGAGGTGACGAACTTCATCCGGCAAGAGGCCCAGCACACGCTCATCCATCGGCAATTCAACGAGCGCCTCAAGGCGCAGGGCGTTGACATCGACAGCATCAACGCGCAACTGGAAACCTTGTTCTTTGTTGATGCCCCCAAGGTCTCCACGGCCACACAACGGCTGGCGGCCACAGCCGCACTGGAGCACCTGACATCCATGATGTGCACCTGCTTCTTCGAACGCAAGGAACTGCTGGAAGCCAGCGACCCGCGCGTTCGTGCCATGTACGCATGGCATGCGATTGAAGAGGTGGAGCACAAGGCCGTTGCTTTTGATGTGCTCACGCAAGTAGCCAAAGCCGGCTACCTGGCGCGCAACATCTCGATGCTGACGATCACGTTTGGCTTTCCCGTCACCGTAGCCCGCATCATGAACCACATGTTCAAGGTGGACGGGTTCAGCTTCGGGCAACGCATGAAACTATGGGCCAAAGGCTTGTGGTGGTTCTACAAGCCCGGCGGCTTGTTCATTCCGACTTTCGGGTACTACATGGCTTACTACAAGCCGGGCTTCCACCCCTGGAAGGTCAAGGAAATGCCGAGCTACAAAACCTGGCTGCAGGTTTTCGAGCGCACGGGGGATCCGATTGCCGCAGGCAATGCCCTGCACGCTGCCGGCCAATGAGCAAGCTGATTTAACACGCTTGCGACAAAGCCTGATCCAGATCTGCGAGCAGATCGTCCGTATCCTCCAGGCCGATGGCGAAACGCACCAGCGTGCCCTCAGGCTCAGCGGCCAGAAAACCAAACCGCCGCATGCCTTGCACAGCATATGGCATGACCAGGCTCATCGGGCCGCCCCAGGAGTAGCCAATCTTGAACAGCTGGAGCGCATCCACAAATGCGTCAACCTGCTCGGCGCCATAGCGTTTCGCATCAAAAACCACCGAGACCAGGCCGCCCGCACGCTGGCAAAGCTCGCGCCAATGTGCGTGCCCAGGCGAGCCTGGCAATGCCGGATGCAGCACCCTGGAAACCTCGGCTCGATTCGACCACCACTGCGCCACGCGCCTGGCCGAGGCGTCATGCGCGGCATAGCGCAAAGGCATGCTGGGAAGCCCTCGCAAAACCAACTCTGCATCGTTGGCCCCCACACCCAGGCCAAGTCGCATGTGCGTCAGTTTGAGTTGCAGATGCAAGTGCTCATCCCGCGTGGTCACAGACCCCATCAAGACATCGCCACCACCCGACGGATACTTGGTCAGCGCATGCACGGTGAGGTCCACACCGCGTGAGTCACCTTTGAGCGGCAAGCCCAGATCGAATGCATTGAACGCGAGCCCTGCGCCCCAGGTATTGTCCAAAGCCGTGATCAGGCGCGGATGTTGCCGTGCAACCCGCATGAGGCCAAGCAGATCAGGGAACTCCAGCGTGACAGAGCCCGCCGCCTCCAGCCACAGCAAGCGCGTCTGGGGTGTGATCAGAGCAGCCAGCGCCACCGCGTCCAAGGGATCGTAGAAACGATGGGTGATGCCCCAGTGGGCCAATTCCACCCCAACAAAATCCTTGTTGGGTGCATAGACGTTGTCTGGTAGCAGGACTTCGTCACCCGCCCGCAGCAAACCCATGTTCACCAGGGACAAGGCAGACAGGCCTGAGGGCGCGAGCAGCGTCTGCAAACCACCTTCCAAGGTAGCCAGCCGCTCTTCCAGCGTGAACGTGGTGGGTGTACCGTGCAGACCGTAGGTATAGCCGCTCTTGTCCTTCCACTGGCGTGTTTTGAGGGCAGCCGTGCTCTCGAAAATCACCGTGGATGCCTTGTGCACGCCCGGCGCAACCGCTTGGAAACCACCCGGTGCTTTGTAGGGATGGTGGATCAGCCCTGTGGCCTTGTCGTCGCTCACGTTGCCCCAATCTGCTCGTTCGCCATCAACTCAAATAGGCAAGGCAATCAAGTCGTGTCCCTCTACGGCCACGATGCGTGCGCGGGTGAACTCGCCCACCTTGAGCGTCTTGCTTGCCTTTTCTGGTGGCAGCAAGCGAACGGTGCCATCGATCTCTGGCGCATCGGCATAACTGCGACCAACCCCACCTTTGCGCCCCATCGCCGGTGCGCTGTCCACCAGCACCTGCATGGTGGCACCAACACGGCGCTGCAACTTGGCGATCGAGACCTGCTCGGCCACTGCCATGAAGCGGGCGCGGCGCTCTTCCCGAACTTCGTCGGGCAAGGCTCCTTCCAATTCATTGGCAGGCGCGCCTTCAATGGGGGAGTAGGCAAAACAACCAGCGCGGTCGATTTCTGCCTCCTTCAGGAAGTCCAGCAGGTATTGAAATTCTTCTTCCGTTTCGCCCGGGAAGCCCGCGATGAAGGTCGAACGAACGACGATGTCAGGGCAAATCTCGCGCCAGCGACGCAGGCGGTCCAGGTTTTTCTCGCCGTTGGCAGGACGTTTCATGCGCTTGAGCACGTCAGGATGCGCATGCTGGAATGGCACGTCCAGATAGGGCAGAACCAGGCCTTGCGCCATCAAGGGGATGATGTCATCCACATGGGGATAGGGGTAGACGTAGTGCAGACGAACCCAGGCGCCATGCTGCTGCGCCAATGCGCCGAGCTGCTCGACCAGGTCATACATGCGCGTCTTGACTGGCTTGCCATCCCAGAAACCGGTGCGGTATTTGACATCCACGCCATAGGCACTGGTGTCCTGACTGATGACCAGCAATTCCTTGACACCGGATTCGAACAAGGCCTTGGCTTCTGTGAGCACCTCACCAATCGGGCGAGACACCAGATCACCCCGCATGCTGGGAATGATGCAGAAACTGCAACGGTGGTTGCAGCCTTCGCTGATTTTCAGATAAGCAAAGTGCTTGGGTGTGAGCTTGATGCCAGCCACTCCGCGTGCCTCGGGCACCAGATCAATGAATGGGTCGTGCGGCTTGGGCACATGAATGTGCACGGCATCCATCACCTCCTGCGTGGCATGAGGTCCCGTGACGGCCAACACCTTGGGGTGCACTTCCTTGATCAGGTTGCCACCGTCCACACCGGACTTCGCCCCCAGACACCCGGTCACGATGACTTTGCCGTTTTCGGCCAGGGCTTCACCAATGGTGTCCAGGCTCTCCTTGACAGCGTCATCGATGAAGCCGCATGTATTGACGATCACCAGATCCGCACCATTGAAGGTCTTGCTGGTTTCATAGCCTTCGGCCCGCAACTGCGTCAGGATCAGTTCGGAGTCCGTCAAGGCCTTTGGGCATCCAAGGCTAACAAAGCCAATCTTGGGTGCTGGTTGACCGGATACTGCGGGGACGTTCGGGGTATTCTGTTCTGCGCTCATAGCCTGAATTGTCCGGCATATTGCGGCCATGTGGCTTTTCGCATGGTGCATGACCTTGCAAAAAGACCGCGCTAAAGCACATCCAGCGGACTTTGCACGCCACCCCCACCTACCTTGAGCACGTGTGTATAGATCATGGTCGTGCTCACATCTGCATGGCCCAACAACTCCTGAACCGTGCGAATGTCATATCTGGCCTGAAGCAAGTGGGTTGCAAACGAATGCCTCAAGGTATGCGGTGTAGCAGGCTTGATCAACTGCGATGCTGCCACGGCCTTCTTGAACGCCCGCTGAAACGATTTGTCGATCACATGGTGACGACGTTCTACGCCAGTTCGGGGGCAAACCGACACGGTATCTGACGGGAAAAGCCATTGCCAGCCCCAGGTCTGACCCAGGCGCGGATATTTGGCGTCCAGCGCCGTAGGCAGCCATACACCTGGCAACTTGCGAGCCCGGTCTTGCTCCCACAGCAAGCGCGTGCGTCCAATTTGCTGGCGCAGAGCGTCTATCAGGCTGCTTGGCAGCATCACGGTGCGGTCTTTGCCGCCTTTGCCATCCCGCACGACAATCGCGCCGTGTCCAAAATCAACATCTTTGATCCGCAGACGCAGCCCTTCCATCAAGCGCATCCCGGTACCGTAGAGCAATTGCCCGATGAGGCGATATCGCCCATCCAGCGCAGCCAGGACCTGCGCGACTTCAGCGGCAGTCAGCACCACAGGCAACTTCGGCGACGACTTGGGTCGCCCGATAGCGTCCAACCAGGGCAAATCACGCCCCAAGACCTTGCCATACATGAAGATCAAGGCTGATAGCGCTTGCTTGTGAGTGGACGCTGCGACGTGCCGCTCGTTAGCGAGATGAGACAAAAATGCCTCGACCTCCTGCAAGCCCAGGTCCCTTGGATGCCGCTTGCCGTGAAAGAGGACGAAGGCACGCACCCAGTACAGATAGGCCTCTTCTGTACGCAAGCTGAAATGAAGGTAACGTATCCGCTCCTTGACCTGATCAAGCAAACGATTGGCCTGAAGCGGCGGCAACGCCATGGTCTGTCGTGACGTCACAAGTGATGGATGCATGTCCCTGAGCCTGATTTTGTTTGTCTGCTTCCAAAGATGATATTACAAACATATCTGCAGACGCAACGATCCCATTGAGTCGACGCTGGCTTGATCGCGAAGACCTCGGTTGCGAGTTCCTTCATCTGTTTTTAGGACAGACCCCAAGACCATCGCCAGCCAGTCCATTGCCCTCATGGCCTGTGCGCATCGGAATCCGAGAACTCGGCGTACTGACGTCATCAAAGTACCGAGTTATATTTGTCCCATAACTTGGGAGCGACATGCTGCGCTTGGTCACTTTGCCTTTACGTGACAGGCACTTGCGCGATGTCTGGCCATCTAGGTTAGGCCCCACATCTGTCGTCTTTGTCCGATTGAAAGACGGTTTTTTGTGTCGTCTAAATTAAAGTTAGGCCCTCAGTTTGAAGCGCTCTGGAATTGCTTTCAACAAGCATTTTTGAAGGTCGCCTTCGTTTGAAAGGGCTTTCGGCCAGGCACAAGGGGGTAGCCCGTCCTTCGGCAGGCAAGCCACCACCGCAGCTAATCAGAACACCGCTTGCCAAGGCTCTGCCAGGCTGTCCGTCCGCCGGCTGCCAGCACACCGCAAAGTCCCGCATGAGAACCGCGCTGGAAATGCTGCAAAATGTGGCGAAAACCTAGGGAGCCGCGGCATGAACCGCACCAAATTCATTGCACGGAGTTCGCTGGCTCAAGCGCCCTCTACTCCGCGCACCAGCCTAACCGGTCGGTCAAGCGGACGCCAACACTGGCCATGGCTTCGCCATTTTTATGGCCAGTGTTGGTGCCCTACGCACCTTCGGTGCTCCGGCGCCG
>NZ_SCTN01000125.1 GCF_004297345.1 Aquabacterium sp.
CCACTGCGCGATCGGGCCAGCAGCGAACCCGAGAGCTGCACGCCCCCCTTGATCGCCGAGAAGTTCATGCTGCCCGCGGTACCCGCGCCGCCGCCAGCCGAAACATCAACGACCGAGCCCGTCTGCTGAGTGATACTGCCGACGCCGGTCTTCACTGACAAGGTGCCACCCATGCTGTCGAGCGCCACGCCGTCAATCGCCTTGGTCAAGCCCGCCAGATCTGTGCGGGACGCGCCTGCAAACAGAATGGTGCGCTTGGCAGTCAGGTTCAGTTCGCCGGAAGGCAAGGTGATCACACCGCGTTGCTCGATGCCGTCGGCTTGAATGGACACATGTGCGCCGACACCCGGTTGAGCTGGTGCCACGCCCGTCGGCGCTTCAGGCGCGGTCAATTTGAACCGCCCCACCGCGGTCAACGATGCTTGCGCGCCATTGGCTGCTGTCAGGCTGTTGGCCGACACGTTGATGTCACCAGGCGACACGAGTTCACTCTTGCCAGCTAACACGACACTGCCTGCTGCATTCAGGTTCACTTCACCCACACCTGACACGGCCATGGCACCACCGCCAACCGTGATATGGCCGGTGCCACCGGCCAATCCTGTGGCGTTCACGTTCAACTGCCCTGCTGCAAAGGTAGGTACCTGAGCCTGCACGCCCGTGGTATTGCGCAATTGAACCGAACCAGCACGGAGACTGGCCACAGCGTTGTCGCCATTGACGCGGAAGTTGCCTGTATCGATCGTCAAGGACCTCATACCATCGCCGCCAATGCTGGCACCATTGAACAGATCGATGCCATTGAAGCTGCGCAATGACAGTTCTTGCGCCTGATTGAAGTGCGAGAGCAACTGATCTGACAGTACCATCGTGCCAACGCCAGGCTTGGCTGCATCCGATGGCAGGTTGCCTGCCACCATGCGCTGCGCACCCAAAGTCAACTTGCTGGCATTGATGATCACGCCGTTGCTGGATTCATTGGCCAGGCTGGTGGTGCGTGTGGCTTCTGCCACCACGGCGCCCCCTGTGAGAACCACGTTTTTCCCCAGCGTCAAATCGCCAGCCGCACCTACTGCGGCTTCGTCCACCATGTTGCGGCTCGTGTTGGCGCCGGCGTCATGGCTGACGCGCACCAAAGCCCCGTTGCCATTGACGACGAGATCATCCGCCTGGATGGCCTTTGATGCGGCCACGATCCGCACGCCGTCATTGACCTTCACGCCATTCCTGGCCGCCAGCGTCAAGTCAGCCACACTCAAATCTTTCGCTTGCGCGTCCACCACCACATTGCCAGCAGTTACTGTCAACCCGGTCGAACCATCTGCCGCAGTAGATTGACGCAAACCACCCAGCACAATACTGTCTGCGCCAGACTGGTTCAGCTGCTCATACGTGACATTCAATGCGCCTTCCAATTTGTTGGCCCCGACGTGAATGGTCGCGGAAGACAAATCCAGCTGCCCACCCTGGGCCCTCGCGTCGTGGTCGAACTTCAACTGCCCGGCCAGCGAGGCCGTGGCCGCGTCAACGGCCAGTCGGCCTGCGTCAATGGCCAAGCGCTGAGCTGTTGTGCCGGCCGTATCCGCCTTGTCGAGGAAATAGGCGTCCACCAACGTGGACTTGATCTCGCTGTAGCGCCGAGCCGTTTGCGATGACATCACCACAAATGCGGATGCGGGTTTGTTGCTGTTGGCCATGCCTGCGCTGCCCAACTGTGCGCCCACAATCATGGCGCCATCTGTCTGCTTCTGGCTGTAGTCCAGGCTGACCGCCGAGGTCACCGAGGTAGAAGGCTTGACGAGATAGGCGCCAGGCAGCAGCGCGTACCGTGCAGGCAGAATCGCATAGCTCCCGGCGGGTACCAGGCCATTGTTGCCAAACTGGATGGTATTGCCCAGCGCCAGTGCATTACCCAAACCTGAGGCCTGGCTCAATTTGCCATCGGACAGGATGGCAGCGTCAGTGGGAGCGTACTGCGTGATGGTCGGGACCACCGCAAAGGCGCCGTTGAGCGCCCCTGCAAAGACATCGTTGGAACCGCCAGGACCAGGTACGAACTCGTAGGCCACCATGGCACCGCCGCCACTGAGATCCAAGACAGCGTTCTGGCTGACTGCGGCATCTCCACTGCCTGCTTTGACGACGATGGACTTCTCTGTAACGGCAGTGACTTCTTTCCCTTCCAGATAGGTCAGGACCTTGCCACCGCCAGTGGTAAAGCCGAACGGCACCAGGAGGCCATCACCGGACACGGAGGTCAGCCCGTCGCCAAAATTGATCTTGCTGGCATCCAGTGTGATGCTGCCGAAAGGCACGCGCAACACGCCATTCTGGTTGATGGTGCCGGCCTTGATGGTCAGCTTGCTGCCTGCAGACAGTGGCGCCAGGGAGCCCTTGTCGCCGCCATCAATCGTCACAGTCGCCTTGCCTGCATCCAGTGTGTAGTTCGATGCCGAAGCCACGGTGACCTGCGGCGCATGCAAGGCCACATCTGCACCTGTCTTGAGGGCACCCGGCATGTTGCCCGTATTGGAAACATCATCGCTCTCGCTGACACCCATCAGGCGGACTTCGGAGCTGGCCCTCACATCCAGGCTCTTGACCCCCTTGACGGCCTGCTGACCAAACAAGCCCACCAAGCCGCTTTGCAGCGTCAACGTGCCTGTGTCCTTGGATGTATCGCCCAACGCGCTCAACACATTGCCGAATTGAGAAGGACGGCCCATCAACACAATGCCACCGGTCTTGAGATTGACCGTCGAATTGGCTGCCACCGACACGACTGGCGCAGACAAAGTCAGAGATCGGGGCAACTGCCAGTCCTGGCTGTTGACAAAGTTGATCTCCTGAGGCGATTGCAGCGTCACGTCCGCAAACTGCCCGGTCGTCAGCGCCTTGCTGGACACCGTGACCTCGCCTGCCTTGTAACCGCCTGTCGCCGCATCAGACTGGACGCGCACAACGCCTACCGGCTTATTGGCCATGGTCAAGGTAAATGCACCGCCACCGGCCGTGCTGTTACCGCCCTTGGCAGACATGCGGTTGCTCAGCGTGCCACCGCCCTGAACCATATTGACTGTCACGCTACCGCCGTTGCTGGCAACCGTTTGCCGGGTATATGCGGGACCGATACCGCCCAAGGGTCGTGCTACATCCAGTTCCGCTGCGCTCCCGTCTGCCCTCAAAGTGGCATCAGCATCCAGCAGCACCACTGAACTGGCACTCGCATTGGTGCCGGGACCAATCGAGATGGCGCCCCCATCCAGCACCTTGCCCAACACAAACGGCCCGCTTGACGGCTGATAAACCGCTTGCCCGGAGACGTCCAGCGTCGCACTCGAAGCCACCGTCAGTGTGGCGATTTGGGTGTCATTGATTTTGACAGACCGGTTCTCCAATGCAAGATTGATCTGCCCGCCGGCGGAACGCAGATCACCCTCAACGGTCAGCGCGCCACCTGCCTTCAGCGCCAGCTTGCTACCCGGATCACCTGTGATGGATGCGCCACGTGCCACCGACAACGTCCCACCCGACTCCATCTTGCTACCGGTAGCAAGCAACGTCAGGTTGGTGGCTGCCCTGCTGGCATCTGGCTGAACCAAGGACTGCATCACTGAAGCCAATGCGCTGCCGGTTGCCAGATTACGCAGCCCAGGTGTAGCGGCCCAACTTAGCTTGCCTGGCGTGAGATGGGTACCCTCCGTGACGGTCAGCCTGCTGATGCCTTCGATCGTGTAGTCCTGAAAACCGCCGCGGTTGAGCAGATCGGCTCCGATCAGAACTGAGCCGACCGTATCGCCATTCTTGATCGATGAACTCGTGCCTGTGTTGTTGACAAGGTCCACAGCGGCTGCACGCAAGGTCAGGGACCCGCCCTTGTCAATGCCATAGCCTTGCAAGGACAAGTTGTCGCCAACGCGGAAGGCGGCCTGATTTTTGGGCTGCAGGTCTGCCTCGCTATTGCTGATCAAGGAGATCGAACCGGCGTTGCTTCCCTTGATCGATCCGGCACTGTTCATGGTGGCACCACCCGAAACATTGA
>NZ_SCTN01000126.1 GCF_004297345.1 Aquabacterium sp.
CCTACAAGGGCATCGGGCATCAAAAAGCGGAAGGACAGATCTTCCAACTCCCATTTGATCTGCCAGATGCCCAGGCGGTTGGCCAGTGGCGCGAACACCTGCATGGATTCACGTGCCAAAGCTTTCGGGCAAGGCAGTTTGGTGTCTGCATAGTGACGCAAGGTCTGCAGACGCGAGGCCAGACGCAGCAGCACCACGCGCAGATCGCGCGAGAACGCCAGCAGCATCTTGCGGATGCGTTCGATTTGCTCAGCGGCGAGTGGGCCATCGGCGTTGTCACCCAAGGCATCGCGGGCGTTGCGCTGCACTTGCACCAGCTTGCGCGTGTGGGCGACCAGGCCTGCAGCATCGGCACCAAAGGCACGTGCCACCACGTCTTCGGGTTGCGTCAAGTATTCGCTGGCGTAGACCAGATAGGCTGCAGCGCGCAAGGACGGCGGTGCACCGATACCTTGCAGAATGAAGCTCACACCGTCGGCATGGCTGAGCGCGTCTTCGCCGGTATCGAAACGTTGTGCCAGCAGCAAGGGTTCAGCGAAAGCACGCGCTTTGGCCAGTAATTGCTCGGGGGCGGATGCACCCTGCTGCTGTTCACCCGGTTCGCCACCAGGCGCCATCTCGGCCAGCTCCACGATGGGGGCATGAGCGAGGGCATCCGTTGGTGATGAGATCGGGTTGAGGAGACCTGTTTTCATGCAAGAAGGAACTTGGTCAGCGGTTCAAGCTGTGTCGGGTTGTTGAGCATCGGGGCGTGTCCCACGCCTTCGAATTCGATCATGTGTGCCTTGGGGCCGCGTTGCGTCATGGCCGTGGCGGTATCGATGTCCAGCAGATCGGAGTTCTTGCCGCGCAACAGCATCACCTGGCATTTCAGGCTGTCAAAGACCTGCCAGAGCATGGCTTCGCCACTGACAGCGCTTTCTTCGGTGATCGTCTTGAAGGGCTCAGCCAAGGCTGGGTCATAGTGCAGGACCAGGCCATTGCCATCAGGCGCGGGGCGCAACAAGGGGCGAGACAGGGCCAGCCACTGCTCGGGCGTGTGCGGGCCGAAGCCGGTGGAGATGCTCCAGAGGTAATCTGCAGCCTGCTGTTCGCTCTCAAAGCGCATGGGTTGGCCCAGGTATTCGCCAATGCGCACCATGGCTTCGTAGCGCAGTTTGGGGCCCACGTCGTTGAGCACGAACTTGCGCAGCTTCACGCCGCTGACTTCGGGTGGCAAGGTCGAGAAGCCCAGGCCGATCAAGCCGCCCATCGAGGTGCCGACCCAATCGATCTCCAGTGGCTCGGTGGCTTTGACTTGCGCGCGCAACTGTTGCATCAAGGCAACCATGTCCGCCACATAAGAGAAGACTTGATAGCCCTTGGGATCGGCCAGCCAATCTGAATGGCCACGCCCCACCACATCGGGGCAGATCACCTGATAGCGGTCGCACAGGCTACGTGCCAGCGTGTCGAAGTCCCTGCCCTGGCGGCTAAGGCCATGCACGCAAATGAGGATGCGCGGATTGGACGCGTCGCCCCACTGCCAATAAGCCATGCGGTGCGTCTGGGCATCGGTCTTGCTGGCACCGGGACAGGTCACATATTGAAGGACCGGCTCCATGCCGGATGCAGATGATGTGTCGTTCTGAATGCTGGTCATGGCGATTGCTTGGGTATGTCGTCAGATAATGGGCCAGTCCACATTGTGTTTCTTCTTGCCGACAGGAGGCCCGAGATGTTGAATGGAAAAACCGCCCTCGTGACAGGTTCCACCAGTGGGATCGGTCTGGGGATTGCTGAAAAGCTCGCTGCACAGGGTGCCAACATCATTCTGAACGGATTTGGCGATGTCGAGGCGCCAAAGGCTTCTGTCGCGTCTGCGGGACAGGCCCATGGCATCAAAGTGGGCTACCACGGAGCGGACATGTCCAAGCCCGCCGAAATCGAAGCCTTGTTTGCTTATGCGCAAGCCGAATTTGGCGGCGTGGACATCCTCGTGAACAACGCGGGCATCCAGCACGTGTCCAATGTGGAGAACTTCCCCGTTGAAAAGTGGGACGCCATCATCGCCATCAACCTGAGCTCGGCCTTTCACACCATGCGCCTGGCCGTGCCGGGCATGCGTGCCAAAAACTGGGGCCGCATCATCAACCTGGCTTCGGCTCACGGGCTGGTAGCGTCGGCTGGCAAGTCGGCTTATGTGGCAGCCAAGCACGGCCTGGTGGGCTTGACCAAATCCGTGGCGCTGGAAACGGCCACAACGGGCGTGACGGTCAACGCGATCTGCCCGGGCTGGGTGCTCACACCACTGGTGCAAAAGCAGATTGATGCCAAGGCTGCAAATGAAGGCATCTCTTTGGCCGATGCCCAGAAGAGCCTGCTGGGCGAGAAGCAACCTTCCCTGCAATTCGTGACGCCAGGGCAACTGGGCGATCTGGCCGTTTTCATGTGCTCGCCCGGGGCGGACAACGTGCGTGGCGTGGCCTGGAACGTGGATGGCGGCTGGGTTGCGCAATAAGCGATGACAGTGGAGCCCGCAACCCTGGGTGAAGTGCCCGAGGGTTACGCGGCGGGTGTGCCCTACTCGCCGCTTTACGACGATCTTTACCACGCCGCCGTGGGCGCCTGGGCTCAGGCTCAGAACGTGTTCATGGCTGGCAACGGCCTGCCCGCGCGTTGGCAGCAGCGCACGCGCTTCGTGATCCTGGAAACGGGTTTCGGCCTGGGTAACAACTTCCTGGCGACGTGGTCGGCCTGGCTGGCTGATCCACTTCGTTGCGATCACCTGGTGTTCATCTCGATCGAGAAACACCCGCTGTGCCGCGAGGACCT
The DNA here is from genome assembly GCF_004297345.1 of Aquabacterium sp. Taxonomy (GTDB): domain Bacteria; phylum Pseudomonadota; class Gammaproteobacteria; order Burkholderiales; family Burkholderiaceae_C; genus Aquabacterium. Next base: position 2,815 of record NZ_SCTN01000126.1, read on the forward strand.
CAAGAAGGTGCATGGCCTGTCGGATGAGGCTGTGGTGGACCTGGGCAAGATGAGCGACGCCGATCGCGCGGCCCGCAGACAACTGGCGGGTTGCCTGGTGGATGCCTGGCCAGCCCTGACGCCGGGCATGCACTCGCTGCATTTTGATGCGCCGGCCGACGACAAAGAAGATTCCGCCGGAACAACACGGCAACGCGTGACGCTTTTGCTGGGCTTGGGCGACATCGCCGACCTGCTGCCCAGGCTGATTGCCAGCGTGGATGCGTTCTACCTCGATGGCTTTGCGCCCGCCAAGAACCCGCAGATGTGGGACGCCGGCTTGCTGTCGAGGCTGAACCGGCTGGCCGCACCAGGCAGCACTGTCGCCACCTGGTCGTGTGCCCGCCCTGTGCGCGACGCATTGACCACGGCAGGCTTTGAAGTCGCGCTCATCGACGGCTTTGCTTTCAAGCCGCACATGCTGCGTGCCACCTACCAGCCTCGCTTCACGCCGCAGCGACAAGCGGGTGGTTGGCACCCCGAACCCGCCCTGTCCCAAGACCGCCACGCCATCATCATCGGCGCAGGTCTGGCCGGATGCGCCGCGGCACGCGCGCTGTGCCTGGAGGGCTGGCGCGTTACGCTGATCGACCAGCATGAGGCCCCAGCCATGGAAGGCTCGGGCAATCCTGGCGGCATGTTCCACAGCGTCCTCCATGCGGAAGACGGCATCCATGCCCGTGCCCACCGTGCGGCCGCGATGGCAACGTGGAGGCAGGCTGCCATCTGGATCCAACAAGGCGCACTGCGTGGGCAGCTTGATGGGTTGCTCAGACTGGACGACCAGATCACAGCCGAGCAAGCGCATGAATGGCTCACGCGGCAGTCCTTGCCCGAAGACCACGTGCAATGGCTGGATTTAGAACAAGCACAACGGCTTTCTGGCTTGCAGCTTGAGTCCGGCGGATGGTTGTTTCACCAAGGTGGCTGGCTGCACCCGGCCGGCATGGCGACACTGATGCTGGCATCCGTGGCCTCACTGACGCGCGACGGCGTACCCTTGCTGCGCACCGTCTGGGGCACATCGGCAAGCGCCATCCATCCAACACCGACGGGAGACTGGCAAGTCCGCGCCAAGTCGCCTGATGATGGCGTGCTGGCCAGTGCGCCGACGCTGGTGATGTGCTGCGCCGTGCAGTCCGCCAGGCTGCTGGAGAGCCTGCCAGACGCACAATCTGTGGCGCCCTTGCCGCTGAGCGCGACGCGCGGGCAGATCTCCCAGATGCCACTGGATGCATCAGGCACGCTCAAACGGCCGCTGTTGCCGGTGGCCGGCAGTGGCTACGTGCTGACCTTGCCGGATGACACCCTGTTGTGTGGCGCCACCACACAGCTTCATGACGATGACCCCGCCGTGCGCGAAGCCGACCATCGCCACAACTTGCGCCAGGCAGCCAGGCTTGGGGCGATCACATCTCAGGATGAGTCGAGGCCACTGCTGGATCAATTTCCGGGATTGCAAGGCCGCACAGCCTGGCGTGCCACCACGCCAGATCGACTGCCGCTGATTGGCGCCCTGCCGCGGAGTTTGGCCCGCCTGTCATCACTGCAGACGCCCAAGCGGCTGGACCAGGTCCGCTTGATCCCGCGCCAGCGCGGCGAACGTGGCGGGCTGTACGCGTTGACGGGTCTGGGTTCTCGCGGCATCACATGGAGTTGCCTGGCTGCCGACTTGCTCGCACACTGGGTGACCGGCGCACCTTGCCCGGTGGAGACCGACCTGCGTGATGCCCTCGATCCTGCACGTTTTCTGGTCCGGCAGCTGACGCGCCCAAGCAAGGCGCCTTCAAGCCTGGTGAAGTAAAGTGCGCACCACCTCATGAAAGACGACAACCGCCCCCTCCCTGGCCTGACCGATCGCCTTCGACTGGACAAATGGCTGTGGGCTGCCCGCTTCTACAAAACGCGTGGCTTGGCCGCAGACGACATCGACAAGGGCCGCATTCAGGTCAACGAGCAGGTGGCCAAGGCCTCGCGCGAGCTCAAGGCCGGGGACCGGGTGGACATCCGCAACGGCGCCCTGACCCGCACGGTGATCGTGCTGGCCCTGAGCACCGTGCGCGGCCCCGCTCCGCAAGCACAGCAACTCTACGAAGAAACGCCGGAAAGCATCCAGCGCAAGACTGCGTTCCAAGCGCAACGCAAGCTGGCCTGCGAGCCGGCTGACGCCATCGAGCAAGGCCGCCCCACCAAGCGGGACCGCCGTCAACTGGCTGATTGGCAGCGTTGGTCGGCCAGCGCGGACGAGTAAACACCCCCCAGCCAAAAGCGCTCGTCCGAAAAATCGAAGCGCTAACGTGTCGCCGCAAGGCAAAGGCCTGCGACAATCGCGGGTTTGGCGCCGTTACAAATTTCTTCGGCAGTCAGGCTTGAAATGGTCTGACACGCCCCGAGATGCGCATGGTTTTCGGATTTTCCAACCTAATTTCAAGAAGCAAGCGAGATGAGCGACACGTCCGCCACCCCTGAGCAACAAGCTGCACCCGGTACTGCCGGTGCGCCAGAAGAAGTCGGTTTTGTGCCCGTTGAGCAGCAACTGGCTGAACTGATCGCCAAGCACGCCGAGGTGTCCGACGCCTACCTGCGCGCCAAGGCCGAAGGCGAAAACATCCGCCGCCGCTCGGAAGAAGAGATCAGCAAGGCGCGCAAGTTCGCCGTTGAATCCTTCGCCGAAAGCCTGCTGCCCGTACGTGACAGCCTGGAAGCAGCACTGGCCTCCCATGCGGCCAAGCCCGACACGCCCGTTGAAACCGTGCTGGAAGGTGTGCAGATCACCCTGCGCCAACTGGCATCCGCCCTGGAGCGCAACAAGGTGCTGGAGATCAACCCTGCCGCCGGCGCCAAGTTCGACCCGCACTACCACCAGGCCATCAGCATGGTGCCTGCCGACCAGGAGGCCAACACCGTCGTGGGCGTGCTGCAAAAAGGCTACTCGATCGCCGATCGCGTGCTGCGCCCTGCCCTGGTCACCGTGGCCGCACCGAAATAAACCAACACCGCCAGCAATCGCTCGCATCGCCCTGCTTTGTCCGCAAATAGTTGTTGCGGGGCCTTGAAAAAAGAACGGTTGTTCGCATATCAGTACACAAGCGGAAGCACGAAGCTTCCAAAGCAAATTCGATAGGAGCTATCTAAATGGGCAAGATCATTGGTATCGACCTGGGCACCACCAACTCGTGCGTGGCCATCATGGAAGGCAACACCACCAAGGTGATCGAGAACAGCGAAGGCGCTCGCACCACCCCTTCCATCATTGCGTATCAGGAAGACGGCGAGATCCTCGTCGGCGCCTCGGCCAAGCGCCAGGCTGTGACCAACCCCCGCAACACGCTGTACGCCGTGAAGCGCCTGATTGGCCGCAAGTTCACTGAAAAGGAAGTGCAAAAGGACATCGACCTGATGCCCTACACGATCGCAGCCGCCGACAACGGCGACGCCTGGGTTGAAGTGCGCGGCAAGAAGATGGCACCTCCCCAAGTGTCGGCCGAAGTGCTGCGCAAGATGAAGAAGACCGCCGAAGACTACCTGGGTGAAGAAGTCACCGAGGCCGTCATCACCGTGCCCGCCTACTTCAACGACGCACAACGTCAGGCCACGAAGGACGCTGGCCGCATTGCCGGTCTGGAAGTCAAGCGCATCATCAACGAACCGACCGCTGCGGCCCTGGCCTTCGGCCTGGACAAGCATGGCGCCGGTGACCGCAAGATCGCCGTGTATGACCTCGGTGGCGGTACGTTCGACGTCTCCATCATCGAAATCGCTGACGTGGACGGCGAAAAGCAGTTCGAAGTGCTGTCGACCAACGGTGACACCTTCCTGGGCGGTGAAGACTTCGACCAACGCATCATCGACTTCATCATCTCCGAGTTCAAGAAGGAACAAGGCGTTGACCTGTCCAAGGACGTGCTGGCCCTGCAACGCCTGAAGGAAGCCGCTGAAAAGGCCAAGATCGAGCTGTCCAACAGCACGCAGACCGACGTCAACCTGCCCTACATCACCGCAGACGCCACCGGCCCCAAGCACCTGAACATCAAGCTGACCCGCGCCAAGCTGGAAAGCCTGGTTGAAGAGCTGATCGAGCGCACCATCGCCCCTTGCCGCATGGCCATCAAGGACGCAGGCGTGTCCGTAGGCGACATCCAGGACGTGATCCTGGTAGGCGGCATGAGCCGCATGCCCAAGGTGCAAGAGAAGGTCAAGGAATTCTTCGGCAAGGAACCCCGCAAGGACGTGAACCCTGACGAAGCCGTGGCCGTGGGTGCCGCCGTGCAAGGCCAGGTGCTGGCCGGCGACCGTACCGACGTGCTGCTGCTGGACGTGACCCCGCTGTCCCTGGGTATCGAAACCCTGGGTGGTGTCATGACCAAGATGATCACCAAGAACACGACGATCCCGACCAAGTTCGCACAAACCTTCTCGACCGCCGATGACAGCCAGCCTGCCGTGACCATCAAGGTCTACCAGGGCGAGCGTGAAATGGCTTCGGGCAACAAGATGCTGGGCGAGTTCAACCTGGAAGGCATCCCACCCGCACCACGCGGCGTGCCCCAGATCGAAGTGGCCTTCGACATCGACGCCAACGGCATCTTGCACGTGAGCGCCAAGGACAAGGGCACCGGCAAGGAAAACAAGATCACCATCAAGGCCAACTCGGGCTTGTCCGAGGAAGAAATCCAGAAGATGGTGAAGGACGCCGAGCTGAACGCGGCCGAAGACAAGAAAAAGCTGGAACTGGTTCAGGCCAAGAACCAGGGCGACGGCCTGGTCCACAGCGTGCGCAAGTCCCTGACGGAATACGGCGACAAGCTGGAAGCCGACGAGAAGGACAAGATCGAAGCCGCGATCAAGGACGTGGAAGAAGCCATCAAGGGTGACGACAAGGACGACATCGAGGCCAAGACCAATGCCCTGATGACTGCCAGCCAGAAGCTGGGCGAGAAGATGTACGCTGACATGCAGGCCGCTCAAGGCGCTGCAGGTGCAGCCGGTGCCGAAGGCGCCGCTGGTGCAGAACAAGCCAAGCCCGCTGACGACAACGTGGTTGACGCCGAGTTCAAGGAAGTCAAGAAGGACTGATCGGTTTTCGGGGACACGCGCAGTTGATGCGTTTGCCCTGAACACCAGCAGACAGGGCACAGGCCGTATGAGCTTCACGCTCATGCCCTGTGCCTTTGTTGGATCTAGACAGACCAGCACGCGACACACTCGCACAGCCCATCAAGATCATGGCAAAACGCGATTTTTACGAAGTTCTGGGCGTCGCCAAAGGCGCCTCGGACGACGACATCAAGAAGGCCTACCGCAAGCTGGCCATGAAGTTTCACCCTGACCGCAACCAGGGTGACAAGGCCAAGGAAGCCGAAGAGAAGTTCAAGGAGGTCAAAGAGGCCTACGAGATGCTCTCGGACCCCAAGAAAAAGGCGGCCTACGATCAATATGGTCATGCTGGCGTGGACCCGAACATGGGTGCAGGCCGCGGTGGCCCTGAAGGCTTCGGCGGCTTTGCCGATGCCTTCGGTGACATCTTTGGCGACATCTTCGGCCAAGGTGGCGGTGGCCAACGCCGTGGCGGCGGCGGCCCGCAGGTTTACCGCGGCAGCGACTTGTCGTATGCCATGGAAATCACGCTGGAAGAAGCCGCAGCTGGCAAGGACACGCAGATCCGCATCCCCGCTTGGGACGAGTGTGGCGTCTGCCATGGCTCCGGCGCCAAGCCCGGCACCAGCGCCAAGACCTGCCCGACCTGCAATGGCTCCGGCACGGTTCACATGCGCCAGGGCTTCTTCAGCGTCCAGCAAAGCTGCCCGCACTGCTCAGGCACCGGCAAGGTGATCCCAGAGCCCTGCACAGCCTGTAATGGCCAGGGCCGCGTCAAGAAAACCAAGACGCTGGAAGTCAAGATCCCTGCAGGCATCAATGAAGGCATGCGCATCCGCTCGGCTGGCAACGGCGAGCCCGGCACCAATGGCGGCCCTCCTGGTGACCTGTACATCGAGATCCGCATCAAGCAGCACGACATTTTCGAGAGATCG
>NZ_SCTN01000127.1 GCF_004297345.1 Aquabacterium sp.
CACGGGCCAGCCGGAGACGGTCAACGCACAGGCCGTTGTCAGCAAACAGGTGAGCCGCAGATGCATGGTGCCGCCAGCCACGCGCATTCAAGGCGCGCTGGCTACTGTGGACAATGGTCTGCCAGTTGGTGCTGCAGGTTGCTTTTTCAAGTCCAGGCCAGCGGTGCTGTAGTGGTTGCCGGCGTTCCACAGCAGCCAGCCATGGGTGTGCACATCTTCCGAGGCCTGGATCTGGGCGCGGATTTCCTTGTCGCCGAACACGCGGCGGTCAAAGGCGTAGTCCTTGAATGCCTGCAGCCAGGGGCGGAAGCGCACACCGCCCAAGCCTGAGCGATCGATCGCGGCTTGCAGGGAGTGGTGCACGATCTCGTACGAAGAACCGACAGCCATCGTGTGGCCCGGGATGCCCCAAGTAAAGCCGGACGGGTACAGCATGGGCGAGAGATAGTCCAGGCGGTCGGCCAGCATCTCCAACTGCTGGCCGATCAGCGTGTCATTGGTGTTCCAGCACACGTAGCCAAAGATATCGGCCGAAACGTAGACGTTGTACCTGGCCAGGCGGTTGCGTGCCTTGTCCAGGAAGGCCGAGATCATGAAGGGGCGCATCTCCCATGTGTTGGGCTTGGAGAACTGCAGGCCCGGTGTGTCGGGGAAGCGCACGTAGTCGAACTGCACTTCGTCGAAACCCAGCTTGGCCGCTTCTTCTCCCATGGCCACGGCAGGTTCCCAGGTGTCGGGGATGGAGGCGTCCAGCCAGGACAGGCCTTCGCGGTCCTTGAAGATGGCGCCCGTCGATGTTCTGACGGCCCATTGCGGCTTGACCTGCACCATCTTGTCGTCCTTGAAGGTGACGACGCGGGCGATCAGGTAGATGCCGCGGTCATGCAGGTCCTTGATGAGCGCGGGCATGTCACGCACTGTGACCACAGTCTGCTTGGGGTAGCCCAGCTTCTCCCAGACTTCGCTGCGGTAAGGCACGATGCCGGCGTCGCCCTTGATGTCGATGACCAGGGTGTTGAGCTTGGTCTGGGCCATCAACTCCAGCGCATCACCGCGCAGCTTGCTGCTGCCGATGCCCCATGCGGACAGGTACAGGCCGCGTGCGTCGAACTTGCGCAAGGGCAGCACGGTCGGGCCGGATGTGGCCGCTTGCAGCTTGCCTTGTTGCTGACGGTAGCCGGGCATGCGCGCGCCCACGGCTTGCCCAGCCATGGATGCGGGTAGCGTGAAGCGGCCATCGTGGTCGGTGCGCACGGTCAGATCACCGCTGACGACATAGGCCAGGGGGATGCCTTGTTTGGTGTCCGCATCGATCACCATGCCGCGCAGCATCGCTGCTACGGGTTGAGCAACCGGCGCGGTGGGTTGTGCGGAGGCGGGGGCAGTCGACGCTGGCGTGCTGGCCCCGTTGCCAGGTTGCGCGTTGGCCGGCCATATGTGCGTCAAGGTGGCGCCGATGCCGGCTGCGGCGATCAGGGCTATCAAGCCGCCCCAGGTCCAGACCTTCTTGTCAGCGGTGCTCATGTTCAGGCTCCTGTCGGAAAGGCCGTGTCCAGCAACTGTTTGAGGCGTTTGCCACTCACCTCGTCCACCATCAGGTGGCGAGGCAGGGCTTGTATCGGGTCATTGGCCGTGCAGGCTTTGTTCTCCAGCGCCAAGGCGGCTTGATAGCCCTCGCTGGCTGCCATCTCCATCAGGCCTTCATCGAACATGCCAAACGGCCATGCCAGGTAAGACACCGGCTTGCCCATGCGTTGTTCCAGCACGGCCTTGGAGCGCTTCAACTGGTTGCGCGCAAAGCGCTCGAACTCTGCCGGTGATTGCTGCTTGCGTTCCTTGACCAGATTGGGGTGCCAGTAGGTGTGCGACTGGATGTTGTATTGGCCAGAGGCCTGCAGTTGCTGCAGATGCTCCCAGCGCATGGCGTAGCTCGCGTTCGAGATGGCCGAGGGGTAGATGAACAAGGTGATGGGCCACTTGGTCTGGGTCTGGCGAATCATCGGGTCCATCACTTCGATGACCGAGCGGTGGCCGTCGTCCACCGTGATGACCACGGCGCGAGGCGGCAGTTGCTTGAGCTTGCCCTGGCGGAAGGCCACCAGATCAGCCAGGGGGATCACATGGGCGCCGGCTTCGCCAATGGCCTTGATGTGATCGGCAAAAGTGGATTTGCGCACCGTCATGCTGTCGGCCGCGGTGTCGGCAAAGCGGTGGTAGCAGAGGATTACGGCCTGGCTCGGGGTACTGGCAGCGCGGGACCAGGGGCTGAAGAGGCCCAGGGCACTCAGCCCGGCAGCCTGTTGAAGCCAGCGTCGTCGATGGGGATGCGAGCCGATGACACCGCCATCGGCATGATGGTTGGGACCCTGTAGCGCGGCGAGGGTGTCAGGCTCAATCAACATCAGCGGGTGTCTCTGCTGCCCTTGTGACGTGGGCAGTTGAAACCAGTATGGCGCCTCATTTCGCCATGCAACAAGGCATTAAGCGCCTGTTTTTACCGGGAATTCAAAGTGTTGCCGTGACGCCATGCACGCGCTGTGTGGCGTGCTGATTTGTGCGCGCTGTCAGCGCTCATTTCTTTGCGGTATGGGCGTTGATATGGGCCAGCAAGCCCGCCATCATCACGTCCAGCCCGACCTCAATAGTGGCTTCGGGCGAGCGGCCTTCCAGCAGGTTGGCGCGGTCCAGTTCCACCATGCCATGCAGGAAGGCCCACAGGGACATGGCCAGGTCCTTGGGGTCCCAGGACGTGGGCAGCTTGCCGGCCAGTTGCATCACAAAGTCCCAGATGGCGTCATGGCTGCCGGGCTTGTCTTCGTTGACGGCGCAGTGCTGCATCTTCATTGCATACAACTGTGGATACCGCCGGGCAAAGCGGATGTAGGCGCGGGCGACGGCGCGGATGTCATCCGGGGGTGCGAGGCCGGCAGCCGCTTCCTCCAGATCAGCCAGCATCAACTGCCCGCCCTCATCGGCCATGGCGTATTCCAGATCGGCCTTGCTGGCGAAGTAACGGTACAAGGCATTAGGGGTAACACCAAGGTTGCCGGCCAAGGTTCGCATGGACAGTTCTGCCACGCCATGGTCTTCGATGAAGGCCATGGCAGTCTCCAGGATGGTCTCTCGGCTGATCTTCTTCGGGTAGGACATGGGGCAAATGTACCTCGCTTGACGGCCGAGTCAATAAAGATGTACGCTGTACACCATGCACACATTCAAGCTCAATGGTCAGCCTGTTTCCGTGGATGTCGAAGACGACATGCCCTTGCTGTGGGTCCTGCGGGACGAACTCGGGCACACGGGAACCAAGTTCGGTTGCGGCATCGCCGCCTGCGGTGCCTGCACCGTGCACATCGACGGCGTGGCCACGCGCTCGTGCGTGATGCCTGTGGTGGCCGTGTCCGGCAAATCGGTGCAGACCATCGAAAGCCAGGACGATCCCATCCTCAAGCGCCTGCAAGCTGCCTGGGTGGCGCATCAGGTGCCGCAATGCGGTTATTGCCAGTCGGGCATGTTGATGGCGGCCACAGCCTTGCTGCGCAGCAATCCTCATCCCACCGATGCCGACATTGATGGCGCCATGACCAACATCTGCCGCTGCGGTACCTATCAACGCGTGCGGGCGGCCATTCATTCGGCGGCCACATCTGCGTCATCGGCTACCTCGTCCCCCGTGCAGGAGAAGCAGGCATGAAGACCACTGTTTCTCGTCGCCATTTCCTGATCACGGGCGCTGCGCTGTCCGGCGGTTTGCTGGTGGGCTGCGGCAAGCCTTCTGCATCAGATCGCCTGGGTGACAAAGGGCTGTTGGCCGTGGAGGGCGGTGAAGTCGCGCTCAATGGCTGGGTCAAAATCGGGCCGGATGGCAAGGTGACGGTAGCCGTGCCACGTTCAGAGATGGGGCAGGGCGTGTTGACGGCGCTGCCCATGCTGCTGGTGGAAGAGCTGGACGCGCGTTGGGACGACGTGCAGGTCGAGCAAGCTCCGGTGGCACAGATCTACGCCAACGCCTCCATGATGCTCAACGTGGTGCCCTTCGGCGCAGACGATGACAGCGTGATGGCCCGCATGGCCCGCGCCGGCATGCAGCGCCTGGGTTATGCCTTGTCGTTGCAGGTGACGGGCGGCTCGGCCAGCGTGCGTGATGCGTGGGAGCCCATGCGCCTGGCAGGTGCCACGGCGCGCGCCATGCTGGTTCAGGCAGCGGCCACGCGCTGGGCTATCACACCTGCGCAATGCCAGGTCGAGGCAGGGCAGGTCATCAACACGAAGACGGGGGCACGCTTGGGCTTTGGCGATCTGGCCAAGGATGCCTCAGCGCTCACGCCCTCGCAGGACGTGCGTTTTAAGGATCCTGGCCAGTACAAGCTGATTGGCAAGCCCATGGCCCGGCAGGACATTCCGTCCAAGACCAACGGCTCGGCCGTGTTCGGCATTGACGTGAAGCGCGAAGGCATGGTCTATGCGGCCATTGCCCAGTCGCCCGTATTTGGCGCCAAGGTTGCCAGCGTGGACGGCAAGGCTGCGCTGCAACGCCCAGGTGTGCTCAAGGTGATGCAGATCCCGCAGGGCGTGGTGGTCGTGGCCAACAACTGGTGGCGTGCCAAACAGGCGCTGGCCGAGGTGAAGATCAGCTATGAAGCTTCGCCCAACGACAAGGTCTCGTCGGCGGATATCCGCCAGCGCTACAAGGACGAACTGGCCGCCAAGGAAGGCTTCACTTACGGCACCAAGGGTGATCCGGATGCCGCTTTCAAACAGGCCGCCAAGGTGATCGAGGCCGATTACTGGGCACCTTTCCTGGCGCATGCCGCGATGGAGCCGATCAACTGCGTGGCGCAAGTCAAGGACGAGCACGTCGAGGTCTGGTGTTCGACCCAGTCGCCCTCGCTGGCCAAGTGGAAGGCCTCGCAAGTGGCCGGTGTGGATTCAGACAAGGTCAAACTGCATGTGCCCTTCCTGGGCGGTGGCTTTGGTCGCCGGCTGGAGGTGGACATGGTCGAGCAGGCTGTGGCCATTGCCAAGCAGCTGGAAGGCAAGCCGGTCAAGCTGGTATGGACGCGTGAAGAAGACATGCAGCACGACATGTACCGGCCCGCTGCGCTGTCGCTGTTCCGTGCCGCAGTGGATGACAAGGGCCGCGTGACGGCGTGGTCCAACCGCGTGGCGGCGCAATCCATCGGCTTCGATTCGGTCAGGCGCCTGATGCCGGCTGCGGCATCGAACGCCATGCCTGACAAGAACCAGATCGAGGGCGCGTTCGACATTCCCTACGACTTCGATGCCATCACGGTGCGGCAGGTGCGCCCTGAGACCCATGTGCCTGTGGGTTCATGGCGCAGCGTGGGCCACTCGTACAACGCCTTCTTCACAGAAAGCTTCGTGGACGAACTGGCCTGGGCAGTCGGGCAGGATCCCTATGCCTACCGCCGCAGCCTGCTGGGCAAGCACCCCAAGCATCTGGCTGTGCTGGATCTGGCGGCCAGCAAGGCGGGCTGGGGTAAGCCTTTGCCGGCCGGGCGCGCGCGGGGTATTGCCTTGCACGAGTCTTTTGGCTCCATCTGTGCAGAGGTGGCCGAGGTGTCGATCGAAGGTGGGCAGGTGAAGGTGCACCGTGTGGTGTGCGCCATCGATTGCGGTACCGTGGTCAACCCGGATACGGTTGACGCGCAGATGCAAAGCTCGATCGTGTATGGCTTGAGTGCCGCCTTGTTTGGCGAGATCACCCTTGCCAACGGGCGCGTGGAGCAAACCAGCT
>NZ_SCTN01000128.1 GCF_004297345.1 Aquabacterium sp.
GGATGGGCGCAAGCCTGTGGTCATCACGGCGGCGATGCGTCCCGCGACGGCACCGGATGCGGATGGCCCGCGCAATCTACTGGACGCGACGCGTGTAGCTCAGGAGGCTGCGCGCCGTGGCCTGGGTGGGGTGGTGGCCGTGATGCACGGCGGTGTCTGGGCAGGCAGCCAGGTCCGCAAGATGCATTCGTGGTCGATGGACGCGTTTGATGCTGGTGGGCAGCCGGCTTTGGCGCGGGTGGATGCGCAAGGTCAGTGGCGCGACGATGTGGCGAGTTGGCCAGCAAGTGGCAACGCCGGCTGGTGGCCATTGAATCTCACGCCGCCCCGCGTGGAAATCATCCACAGTCATGCTGATGCCGATGGCTGGATGGTGGACGCTGCGCTGGCTTACGCGCATGAACATGGCCCGCTCAAAGGCTTGGTCATGGCTGGCACGGGGCATGGCACCTTGCACAAGGGCCTGGAAGCGGCCTTGGCCAGGGCAGTTGCGCATGGCATCACGGTCTGGCGCAGCTCGCGCGTGGCCCGTGGCGGCGTGCAGTCTCGGGAAGGGGATGCGTTTGCGGCTTGTGGTGAGCTGACGGCAGCTCAAGCCCGGGTGGCGCTCATGCTCTATCTGATGGGGGTGTGAGCATGAGGCACAGAAGATAAGGTGGGATACGAAGCGGGATCCTGAGTGCGGTGACCGACATCTCTGGTCTGCTTTATCCCTCCGGGCCAGCTCAAGCTGTTTGCCCGGTTCGAAGCGAATTGTGCAAGCGCAATGTGAAAGGACGATGACAGTGTCGCCCGTCCCCTGGTGTGCTCGCGCTGATCAGTGGCCGGCTGCCGAGTACGCCATCAGAAAGGCGATGCTCCAGCTGATGGCGATGCCGATGATCGCCATCTTTGTTTGGCGGCGGCTGTCTTCGCTCAGATTGGTCCATGTGGCAATGGCACGACTTGTTGACATGGTGGATCCTGCAAACTGGGGGTACACATTCAGGGTTCACCCCTCATGCGAGGGGTTGTGTGAGTATATTGCACCATGTATTGGGGCTCTGATCTCCGTATTTGACCGGAGATGAGCTGTGCATATGTCACAAAACGTGTGTCAGTCGGTGTGCGCGGGGGGCGTTTTGTGGGGGGAGACAAGGCGGATCAGCGTCCGCCGGTCACATCCAGGATCGCGCCTGCCGTGTAGCTGGCCTTGTCTGACAGTAACCAGACGATGGCTTGCGCGACCTCTTGTGCCGAGGCGGCGCGTCCCATCGGCAGGCTGGGGCCCAGGCGCGTGGCGCGATCCGGTTCGCCACCCGTGGCATGAATGCCCGTATCGGTGATGCCTGGGCGCACCGCCACCACGCGCACGCCTTCGGGTGCCACTTCCTTGCACAGCCCATTGGTGAGCACGTCGATGGCACCCTTGCTGGCCGCGTAATCCACGTAGAGGTTGGGCGAGCCCGTGCGAACCGCACTGCTGGACACGTTGACGATCACGCCGCCCTGGCCGCCCAAACGGGTTGACATCCGCTTGACCGCTTCCCGGGCACACAACATGGGCCCCAGCACATTCACATTCAGCATGCGTTGCATGCGTGCCGCAGACATGTCCGCCAAAGGCGATGTCGTGTCCACGACGCCGGCGTTATTGACCAGTCCTGTCAAGGGCGGCAGAGATTTGTCTGCGATGGCGAACAGTTTGAGCACCTGTTCTTCATCGGCCACGTCGGCTTGGGCGATGATGGCGTGTGGAGAACCGAGTTGCAGGCATTGCTGCGCGACCTCACGGGCCAGATCGGGCCGGTGGGCATAGTGAATGAGCAGGCTGTGGCCCTGAGTGGCAAGCAGGCGGGCAGTGGCGGCGCCGATGCCCTGGCTGGCGCCCGTGATGAGTGTGACCGGTTTCATGCAGCGACTTTACATTCCCTTAACCGCGTGGACGCGCTCTGACAACAAGCCACACGGAAACTGGCGAGATGAACACGATGAAAAAGAGCAAATGGTTGTCCGGCTGGCGACTGGCATCCGGCCTGGTTGTGCTGGCTGCAGCCGGCTGGGGCATCAAGCATTACTTCTTCACGCCGCCTGCTGCGCCGCAGGTGATCACGGCGAAGGTGGCATACGAGGATCTGGAAGACACCGTGCTGGCCAGTGGCACCATCCAGGCGCAAAAGGAAGTGAGCGTGGGCGCACAGGTGTCCGGCCAGATCAAGCGCTTGTACGTGGATCTGGGGGACAAGGTCAAGAAGGGCCAGTTGGTGGCCGAGATCGATTCCACGACGCAAAACAATGCCTTGCGCAATGCCGAGGCGCAAGTGGCCTTGCTGACCGCACAGCGCCGGGCCAAGGTGGCCTTGCAGAAACAGGCCGAGCTGACTTTCAAGCGCAAGCAGGAGCTGGTCAGGCTGGATGCCGGCGCCAAGGCGGATCTGGAAGATGCCGAAGCCGCCTTGGCCACCACCACGGCTGACATCGGCGCGCTGGATGCCCAGATCAAACAGGCTTCGATCTCCGTGGACACGGCCAAGGTCAACCTGGGTTACACGCGCATCCTGGCGCCGATTGATGGCGTTGTGATCGCAGTGATCGCGGAAGAAGGGCGCACGGTGAATGCGATTCAGTCGGCGCCGTCCATCATCAAGCTGGCCAAGCTGGACCAGGTGCAGATCAAGGCGCAGATCTCCGAGGCCGATGTGGTGCGGGTCAAGCCTGGCATGCCGGCTTACTTCACCATCCTGGGCGAGCCTTTGCATCGCTTTGATGCCACGCTGCATGGTGTGGAGCCGGTGCCTGAGGCGGATCAGACCGACGCAAAAGTGACGGCATCGACCTCCACCACCACGGCCATCTATTACAACGGCTTGTTCGATGTGCCCAATGTGGATGGCAAGTTGCGTGTCCTGATGACGGCGCAGGTTTTCATCGTGCTCAACAAGGCCGACCATGCTCTGGTGATCCCGGCCTCGGCGCTGGGTAAGCGTGATCGCAAGACCAAGACCTACGCGGTGAGCGTGCTGGAGGGGCCGCAAGGCAAGCAGCAGGTATCGACACGCCAGGTCAAGATCGGGCTGAACAACCGCGTGCAAGCCCAGGTGCTGGAAGGCCTGAAGGAAGGCGATCTGGTGGTGGTGGGTGAGGCCACGGGCTCAGGCAATGGCTCGGGCGGTTCGCGTCGTCCACCAGGCATGTTCTGACGCCATGACAGTGACTTCACAACCGTCTGCTGCGCCCGCCCTGCTGGAAGTGCAGGACCTGTGGCGCGAGTACCCCTCGGGCGACAGCTCGGTGGCGGTACTCAAGGGCATCAGCCTGAAGATCGTGGCCGGGGAGATGGTCGCCATCATCGGCGCTTCGGGTTCGGGCAAGTCCACGCTGATGAACATCCTGGGCTGCCTGGACCGGCCCACCCGCGGCATCTACAAGGTGGCGGGCCAGCCTACCGCCGATCTGGAGCCCGATGAACTGGCTCGCCTGCGTCGAGAGCACTTCGGCTTCATCTTCCAGCGCTATCACCTGATGGGCGACCTGACAGCGGCGGGCAACGTCGAGATTCCGGCCATCTACGCGGGGCACGGGCCTGCCGAGCGCCATGCGCGTGCGGCGGCCTTGTTGGGTCGACTGGGCCTGGGCGAAAGGGTGCGGCATCGCCCGGGGCAGTTGTCCGGTGGGCAGCAGCAGCGCGTGAGCATTGCGCGGGCGCTGATGAATGGCGGCGATGTGATCCTCGCCGACGAGCCCACGGGTGCGCTGGACAGCGTCAGCGGTGAGGAGGTCATGCGCATCCTCAAGGAGTTGCATGCCGATGGCCACACGGTCATCATCGTGACCCACGACCCCAAGGTGGCGCAGCACGCGCAGCGCATCATCGAAGTGGCCGACGGCGAGATCATTGCCGATAGCTACAAGGATGGCGCTGACGTACATCGAGCCGTGAAGCAGGAAGAGGGTGCTCCTGAGCCTCATCCCTGGCGTGCCAACTGGGATCGCTTCTCCGAAGCTTTCACAATGGCTTTGCGCGCCATGGCTGGCCACCGCTTGCGCACGTTGTTGACGATGCTGGGCATCATCATTGGCATTGCGTCTGTTGTGTCGATGGTGGCCTTGGGCGAAGGCTCGCGCCAGCGCGTGCTCAAGGACATCGCGGCCATGGGCACCAATACGATCGATATTTTCCCGGGCAAGAACTTCGGTGACAGGCAGGCCGGGCGTATTCGAACCCTGGTGCCGGCTGATGCCGATGCCTTGTCCAATCTGAACTATGTGGACAGCGTGACGCCTACTGTCAGTACCAGCGTGACGCTGCGCCGTGGCAATGTGGAAGCCACGGCCAACGTCACCGGCGTGGGGGAGGACTTCTTTCGCGTCAAGGGCTACACGATGGCGCAGGGGCAGGCCTTTGACGCCGACAGCGTGCGCCGTCAGTCGCAGGAGGCCGTGATCGACCCGAATGCGCAGAAGGCGCTGTTCCCCAATGGCGAGAACCCGGTGGGGCAGGTGATCTTTCTGGGTTCGGTGCCGGTGCGCATCATTGGCGTGACCTCGCCTCAGGAAAGCGGCTTCATGATCTCGGACAATCTGAACGTCTGGGTGCCCTATACGACGGCCATGCGGCGTTTGCTGGGGGTGCGCTGGCTGCGCAACATCACCGTGCGCATCAGTGACGATGTGCCCTCGGCCGCAGCCGAGCAGGGCATCACCAAGCTGGTGACGCAGCGCCATGGCTCGCAGGACTTTTTCGTGCGCAACAGCGACAGCATCCGCCAGACCATCGAGAGCACGACGCAGACGATGACGCTGCTGATCTCGTCGATTGCGGTGATCTCGCTGATCGTGGGCGGCATCGGCGTGATGAACATCATGCTGGTGTCGGTGACGGAGCGCACGCAGGAGATCGGGGTGCGCATGGCCGTCGGTGCCCGTCAGAGCGACATCCTGAGGCAGTTCCTGATCGAGGCCGTGCTGGTTTGCCTGATTGGCGGCGTGCTGGGTATCGGCCTGGCCTTGCTGATTGGCTTGGGTTTTGACAAGTTTGGTGGCGGCTCTTTCAGCATGATTTATTCGGTGTCATCCATCGTGGCGGCCTTTGGTGTGTCGTCCTTGATCGGTGTGGTGTTCGGCTTCCTGCCTGCGCGCAATGCGGCCAAGCTGGACCCGGTTGATGCCTTGTCCAGACAGTGAGCGAGCAACGCATGAATACAGTGAGCAAACGCATGCAGATGAAATGGAAGTGGGGCGGTGTGGCGCTGGCGGTGGCCTTGTTGAGTGCCTGTGCTGCGCCTGGGCATTACGAGCGCCCTGCTATGGCCATGCCGCAAGGGTGGCAGCAAGGCGTGCAACCGGGTGAAGCTGCGAAACCGGCTGCCTTGGCACCCTGGTGGCAAGGTCTGCAAGACCCGGTGCTGACGCAACTCATCCAGGACGCCTTGGCCCGCAACAACAACCTGGCGCAGGCCGCGATCAAGGTGCGCCGTGCGCAATTGGTGGCGGGCCAGGCGGCCAGCGATCAACTGCCGTCCTTGAGCGTCAAGGGCAGCAGCACGGCTTCGCGTCTGCTGGATGGCGGCCCCACGACGCGCCTGAGTTCCGTCACGGCTGGCGCGAGCTGGGAAGTGGATTTGTGGGGGCGCCTGGCTTCACTGCGCAGCGCCGCAGATTGGGAGGCACAGGCTACCGAGCAGGACAGACAGGCTGCAGCCATGTCGCTGGTTGGGACCGTGGCCAATCTGTACTGGCAGGTGGCCTACTTGAACCAACGCGTGGCTGCCAGCGAGCAAAGCATCGATTACGCGCGCCAGACGCTCAAGCTGGTGGATGCGCAGTACAAGGTGGGTGCCACATCGGGGCTGGAAGTGGCCCAGGCCACGCAGGCGCTGGCGGCGCAGGAATCCAGCCACACGCAGTGGTTGCTGCAGCGTGTGCAGGCACGCAATGCCTTGGCCGTGCTGTTTGACGGACCGCCTTCCGTGGCCATGAAGGAGTCCTTGCGTTTACCCGAGGGCGCTTTGCCTGATGTGCAGCCCGATGCGCCGGCATCCTTGTTGGCGCGTCGCCCTGATCTGCAGGCTTCGGAGCTGCGTTTGCGCAAGGCCCTGGCGTCGGTGGATGCCACCAAGGCCAGCTTCTATCCGACCTTGTCACTCACGGGTAGTGTGGGGGGCAGCAGTGATGCCTTGTCTCGCGTGTTGAGTGATCCGGTTGGGACGCTGGGCGCCGGCTTGGTGCTGCCCTTTGTGCAATGGCGTGACATGCAGCGCAGCGTGGACATCTCGCAAGCTGATTACGAAGTGGCCGTACTGGGCTATCGCCAGAGCTGGTACCAGGCGCTGGCCGATGTCGAGAATGCCTTGTCGGCTCGGGTGCAGTACGAGAACCAGGGCTCGCA